>NZ_JAWJWL010000001.1:0-42098 GCF_034721475.1 Burkholderia alba
AGTCAATCGCGTTGACACAGATCAATCCGATTCAGTGAACTGGATCGAGGGTGACGTCGTGCTCGTTCCAGCGGATGCGGTGCATGTCTTCGAGAGCGTCAGATTGTTGGATTCGCCGGTCGCGCCGTTCGCTGCGGTGATGGAGGGGCCGCCGCATTTCGGCGCAGCCGTACTTCCATCATTCACGGCGATCTTCAGCGTGATGGAAACCCCTTTATTAAAGGTTGCGACCGAGCCGCCGCCGTTACCAACCAGATTGAATTCCGCAGAATTCCACCATGCGCCAAGATCGGTCGTGTTGCCGGGCTGGCTGGCGGAATAAGCTTCCGTGCCATCCGTGAAGGTGACCGTATCGTTGCCGTTGACGGAGGCGGATCCCGACAACTTCAGGCTGGCCAACTGGCTCGCCGCGACAGCGGGGACGGTAGTCGCCGAGCTGTTGGTATAGCAAGCTGCCCCATTACTGTCAGTGGCGTCCCCCCATCCCGACGGGCAGCCCAAATTGCTGTAGTCATTCGCGGACGGATAGACCCAGTTCTGAATGAAAACCTGGGGTTCGGCGGGGGAACCACTGGCATTGGGGGCCGACGGATCATAGTTGTTGTTGGTCGAGTAGACAAATTGCTCCCATACCGTGCAGCTTGCGTATCCGAAATTCGAGCAGGCTGCCGCCGAGGTGCTTTGATTGCTGTTCAACTGCAACGTATATTGATTGCTCCCGGTGATGCCGACATCCGGCGCGTATTCGGGGTTATTGACGCCCTTCTCCGAGGTAATCCCGGTCGCTGACGGGAAACTTCCCACCGCCGAAATGATCGCGGAGGTTGTTTTGATGATGTAGTCGTTGCCGTTGCCCGCCGTATCAGGAATCGACGCCGAAAGCCCGTCTTCCGCGCGCACGATCTTCCTGCGCGGCGCGGGTCGCGCGGATCGATTGGTCGGCTCCGGGCCGCAGACGACTCTCGCCCAGGTCATGCTGGGGTAGGAGGCATGAAAACAGCCCGTCGTGGGGGGCGCGACTTGCTTGATGTTCTCGCGCCAGGTTGCCTGCGCTCCGGCCTGCGCCTGAGCCTGGGTTTGAGCCTGACCGCCAAAGCTGTTGGCAAGCTGTCCCGCATGCGCGGACAACGGGATCGCGCTCGTCAGGAGCCCCGCCCCCGCGATAGCGGCAGCAGAGGTGAGTTGACATGTCGCCAGCCATAGTTTCAATCGCATCGCTTTCTCCAGTGGGCATAACGTCGTATGGCCTTCGTCCCCGGACTATCCAGGGCCCCGACCGCCGTACAGCAAACCGTCGCAAATTCGTATGGGGTACCGCGAATCTCAATATTTGGAATTGTGTGGCAATCCTAAATGTCATGTGGCCGGAAAAGCCGCTATTGCTTAACCGGTATGGTCATCTGGATTGCAAAACGGGTGATTCCTGGAACAACTGCTTCGAGCCGATGATGCCGTCATGCTTCGCGCCGGTACGAACAATGCGACTGGCGGTTCCGCTTGGCCTTCGCCGCATGCGTTGCTGCGCCGGCTTCACGCGGGTCAAGCCCGTTCAGGCTATGCGACGATCCGCGTGCACCGCTGATGTGCGTCCATGACGGCACTGTTCGATTTGACGAACTCGGACCGACAAGACTGCCCGACAACCCTGATCCGGACGCATCTTCAGACAACGCGAGCGCGCGGCTTGAACATGCATCGACAATCTCTCGATCCGTTTTGCTTCTGGTGTGCTGCCGACGGGGCCTGCTGAATCCCTCGGGACGCTCGCGTATCTTGTCCCGGGATGGCATCCACCCGCCGTTGAGCGGATCGACGTCTCATGACACCGGGAATGAATCGCAAGCGAAAAGGATAGGGAAAATTCGACCTCGGAGACACCCTCTGGATGTAAGTATTATTAAATAATAATGTTAGCAATTTGTTTGAATTTATTAAGCCATACTAACTGCTATTGCCATTTGCATGAAAGAATGCAACGACAAATCCTGTTCGTCAAACTTTTTTTGATGAACACAGTGCACACATCACGCATCGTTCGCTAGGCCGCCCCCAACGTCGCAAGCGGCAACGCCCGCCCGCCGCTCGCGCAGCGCCACTTTCTCTACGACGTGGCGCAAGTCCGCGCCAACCTGNGCAAATCGCATTCGTCAAACTTTTTTTGATGAGCGTCGAGACGGGAGTGGGCGAGCGTAGGACGGGCCACCGGGCGCCAATGTCTCAGCGGGACGAAATAGGGCCGGACGCGGCCCTATCGCAAGGGCAGTCCGATCAGCAGGGGGAGAAAGCGGAAGGAATTTGAGCGAAGCGCTCCCGAACCAGAACGAGCCCCGGTCGGACATGGAGATTTCTTGGGTCAGGGCGCTGACCCGGCTGCATCCGGGCGTATGGCTTCTTCCATCGATGGAGGGTCCGTTCCGACATGCCGACTTGCCGGATCAGCGCGGCCCCGGTATTCCCGGCGCTGCTTGCTTCAGCATTGCCACAATCTGTTGAGTCGAGAAGCGCTCCCGTTTCTTGGCAAACTTCCTCCTGGTCCAGGATCAAGTTTGCCAAAAAGCTCGCTCTCGGATCGGTCCTGTCATCCTAAAGCGGATCACGAGGCCGTTCTCCCAGATTGAAATGACCCGAAGAAATCGGGCAGGTCAAAGCGGCGTCGGTCGCACACCGTCCCGCGCGCCGCACTGGAGCCCGGCGGGTGGACGGTGTCAACCAGATGCCGGCCGTCAAAGATCCATGTTGGCCGTACAGCAGGTTTGATTGAGATTGTCCCAACCGTTTTGGTTGGAGACATTGGTTGTCGGATCGCCACCAGGTACATCATCAACGATGCCACCGGCGACCTGATCGATTTCGCTTTGCTCTAGCACCTTCATCTTTCTCTCTCCTTGACGTGAAAAACAGGGAGCTCCTGCCAGCATCAACCATCATGAACGTAAGTTCGTCTAACGATCGATTCCATTTTTATCGCTTTCGAAAAGAGTAGGGCAACCGTCACGAGACGGGGTAACTGTGCGTCCATTTTTGATCGCGGTCGTTCACGCGTGGATCGCTGCTCGATGGGCTTGTGTCCGACGTGCGGAGGAATGGACGACGGCGCGGGTTGTCGGGGTACTGTACGTCGGTCGCGAAAGCGATCTCTATCTTGGTGGCCGGCGCTACCGTTGCGCCGGAAAATTGCGCGTGCGTTGAAGCCGCGACCGATCTTGCAGCCTGAATACGTTGCGCGGTCACGTCGCGATGCGGATCTCGACGTCGCCGTCGAAGTGGGTGCATGGAGGCGCCGTCTGCTGAAATCCCGGCGACGGGGGCGTGTTCCCCTGAACAGGGCAGCCTGACGGAGAGGTGCACGGCAGCGAGTCGCTGTGCGGCACCGACGAGCATGCGAATCCAAATGGCGGTGTAGCTTCGGTTCGCTTAATTTTTCCCCCGCAATCACAGATTGCCGAGACTCGCCGCGAGCTTGAGCTGGGCGATGCGTCATATCGATACGGCCAGCACACGCTGCGTCTGCGCATCGGTCAGCGCCGTCCGGGCGTTCAGCCGTCCGATGAAGGTGCCGACTCCCGCCTTGTAGCGCCCGCGTGCGATCGAGCACGCGGGCGGCAGGTCGTCTGAGCCTGTCGCTGATCGTTCGGCGTTCCCGCTTCGGCGCAGTGTTTTGCGCTAGCCTCAGCGAGGCGCTTCTTCGCGATGTTTTCCGACTGCCGTGGCCAGGTGCGGAGAACTGGGCGCTTACGATCAACCCATACCCCCTTCAGTCGATGCACGGAATCGATTGCCCTGTCAGAACATAGTAAAAAGTGTACTGCGGCTCCGAACAGCCCCCGCCCGCAAGCGCCTCTCCATTGAGACCGGTTTCTCCCACAAACGGAACAATCAAGCCATTGGGGGTCGACGCCCCCGCCACTTTCTGAATCTCACTTGCACGCAGCTCAATCATCTTGGACTCCTTATTGAATTGACGGAATTCTCGCGAACATCGGCACGCCGCTACGCATATGTGCTCAATCATTGTGTAAGACGTCGATGCGTGTTGGGAACTTCCGTCCATATTTGAAGATTCGCTGAATCGAAACTTCAATTTCACGGTAGGTGGGGTTGCGCTGTCATGTCAATACATCGAAAGACGCGCGGCGCAGATTTGGATGGAGGGGCACGAAATTTGGACGGATTTACACCTTTGGGCTGGGCTGCCCAGAGCACATCAACACGCGTGGGCGCTATGTCTTCTCGCTGCCGTAGTCTGTCGCGGGTGGCGCGTTGCGCCCCTTGCTCAGGGGGAATAGGCAATGATACATAGTATCGTTTTGTGCGTTTGCCTAGCAGCAGACAGAATGAATTCGATCAGTTTTCCTATCCGTGAAAGAAGGAGAAGGTTCAATTTCATGCGTCACTTCTCAATGCCGTTCGCATCGATGCGTTTTTTCGATTCCACTGCTGCCTGTTTCTAGTCGGTAACCGGACGACGCGTGTTGTCGCGCTTTTTGGCGCCACGCTGCTCTCTGCCTGTCATAGCGGCATCGAGGACCACCGCCATACGACGTCGTCCACACCGATCGGCTGTTCGCAGCTCAATGGCATGTCGGTTCCGACGATAGCGGATCCTCGCGCGTCAACCAGGAAGGGCATCGCGTGTTCGCCGCAGGGTGCTGCCACGTACTCTCAGGCGTGTCCGTAGGTCTCCCTGTTCCGTTGCTCCCCCGATCCCTGAGACAGTGGAAATCGCTCGACCGGTCGGTCGAGCGAAAACCGGATCACCGATTCGGATCTGGCGGACAGGCGGTGGTTCGGAGCGGACTGCCCATCGTCCAACCTCGCGCGTTTCGGCGGATGCGGGGCGCGACTCGACGGCCTGTTCGACAAGCTGCGTATCGGCGGCGCGTCCGGTCGACGCATCGCCATGACGACCGAACCGTCGCCGGCCGTGCGCCGGGGCCGCGCCTACGGCCGGCGGCGACCCGGAGCGATCAGGGTTCCACCAGGCACATGCCGGCGCGATCGTCGCCCGTTTCGACGATCCACGCATTGGATGCGATCTTGCTGAAGCGCAGATCGATTTCGTCGCCGACATCGGGCAACGCGGACGGCAGCGGATGGGAGGCCGCGCTGTCGCGCGCGGTGTAGGCGACGTGGCTCACCCGGCACAGCAACGAGCCGTCGCCGCTGAACAGCGTCTGCAGCGAACCGCTGCGATCGATGGAAAGATTCTCCTTCTCATGCTGGAAGCAACCCGAGACATGGACCCGATGCACGTCGAGCCAGAACGACGTCGACAAGACCGCCTGACGCGTCACCTCACCCTTGCTCAATACGAAACGCGGCTGGCGAATCACGCATTTGCCGTGCGGCAAGTCGCGATACGCGCCCACGGTCACATACCAGACGGTCCATCCGACCAATACCGCCACGCACAGTGCGATCAGTTGCTCTTTTTTTCGATGAAATAGGATTGGCACAGTTCGGGCGTTTCGTAGATGGATTTGGGGCATACCGCCAGCCAGTCGTTCGATCCCAGTCCGATCTTGTAGACGAAGCTGCCCTTGAGCGGCGAGATGTCGATGGCCTTCAGCAAGTTGGGTTGATCCATGCGGCCGTCGGAGAAGTAATGAATGCCGTCGATGGTTTGCTGGAAGCGGAACCGGAACGTGTTGTCGCGGTGCCGGAAGGTTTGCCACGTCAGCACGCCTGCCCAGGCCGCGAGCGTCACGTAGATCGCGAAATACGCCGCGCGGCGGCGCGGCGAGCGCGCATTCGACGGACGCCCGGCGGCGCGCGCATCGACCGTCACGCCGGCGGCCAATAGGGCGGGTGCATCGAGCGGCGCGGGCGCCATCGCCACGCCCGGTGCGAGGGCCGCTTGCGCGCCGGGGAGCGCGATGACGGGCGCGGGCTCCGGCGTTTCGGGCACGACCGCCGCAACGGGCGCAGGATCGAGCGGCTCGACGAGCCCGACGAATCTCAAACCGAGCCTGGGCAACGTCTTCACGTCGGTGCGAGGAAGACCTTGCTCGTCGAGCTTCACGCGCAGCGCGCGCACGAGCTGGTGATAGCTGCCCTCGGTGACGAAGAGGCCCTTGCTCTCCCAGATCTGCTCGATCACGGCTTGCTTGCTGGCCGTGCCGAGCATCAGGATGGAAAGCAGCTCCGCCTCGTTGGCGGTGAGTGTGGTGGTGATGCCGCCGCGGGAAAGCGTCATCGCTTGACTATCGAATACGACACTGCCGTCGATCTGGTACTTACTCAAAATATGGCGCTTCCCACTGTTAAAAAAAACATTCCAAAGCGATATGAATCGCCGATATGGGTCTGCCCGAGCGCACGGCGCATCGAATGGCGCACACGCATGGTTGTCGAGCATTGACCGGATGGCGGCGCGCACAGGCGTCGCGCCATCGCGCGGTTGAGTGGGGATGCGTCGATTTGCCGCAGAAGTTCGGATGTCGGGAGCAGCCCGTGGCACGTCGACGGCGGCTCGTTCGGAGGCGTTCCTGATGACCCCGGCAGGACGCTGAGGTGACATTATCTTTTACGTTATTGTCGTAAGCAATTATTTAATAAATTGTTTACATGTGCGATGCGATGCCAATCGAGACGGCGGCAACGAACTTCGGTGTACGAATTATCAAATTTCAATCGAAATTCAAATTGAAATTGGCAATGGATCAAGCGAGAACGCGGGCG
This sequence comes from Burkholderia alba, assembly GCF_034721475.1. Lineage (NCBI taxonomy): Bacteria > Pseudomonadati > Pseudomonadota > Betaproteobacteria > Burkholderiales > Burkholderiaceae > Burkholderia > Burkholderia alba. Next base: position 6,682 of record NZ_JAWJWL010000001.1, read on the forward strand.
CGAAGAAGGCCGGCGCCGGTGGAATCGGCCGCGATGCGCTCGATCTCCTCGCGGCGAGCGAGGCGGTAGCGCCGCCGCATGCAAGTCTCGATGACGGTACTCGGGGCAGGGGGGGAGAGAAGTGGCGCGCGAGGCGAAGGGCCGCGCCTTGTCCGGCTCGCGTGAGCGCGAGCCGGCGTGGGGAGGCCTACCAGGTGCCGTTGCCGTCGAACGTCGGGCAGGCGGCCGGATCGTCCGGGTCAGGGAACATCACTGCTTGCTTGAAGTCGTTGATCAACCATTGCTTCATGATGTCGTCGAGCGACGGCGGCGGCTTCGACGCATCGTCGCCGGCCGGGCGTCGAACGGGCTCAGCGGCCGTGGGTGGGGTCGTGGCGGGCGATACGGGCATCGGGCAACTCCGGTTCGGTTGGGGCGGATGGGGCGACGGGCGATGCAGCATCGTCGACGTCGGGCGCGCCGCGCCGCGCATCGGTCGTCACGCCTCGCGCGGATGCATCGTCGTGTGCGCGCGCGACGGCGCGACAGGCGGCGCGCGCGGCGTCGCTGAGTTCGCGCGCGACGTCGCGGGGGTCGAACTCGAGGATGTCCTCGCCCGATTCGACGACGAACGTGCGCGTGTCGGCCACGACGACCTGCACCGACGGATAGGTTTCCTGCAAGCGGTCGCGTATCGCGTGCGCGGTTCGTCTCGCGCGCACCGGCACCGATACGCGCAACGGCCGGCCGGTCGCGCAGGCTTCCCGGCGGGCGAGCGTATCGGCGATGCGCAGCAGCAGATCGGGATCGTCGAGCAGGCCCTCGAGCGACTGTCGGATATCGTCGACGACGTGCTCCGCCAGCGTCGCGCGACGCTGATCCCATTGATCGACGCACGCGCCGATTTGCGCGATCGCGCGGGCGAATCCGGCTTCGTAGCCGTCCGTCGCCGCCGCGGCGCGGCACGCTTGCGCTTCGCGTTCGGCGTCCCGCACGAGCTGACGGGCGCGGCGCTTCGCATCGTCGAGCAAGCGTTCGGCGCGCGCCGCCTGCGACAGCGGCGCGCGCTTGATCAACACGCCGGCGAGTGCCGTCAGCGTGTCAGGAAACTGACGCGGGGTCCAGGAGCGCATGATTCATCGCGAAGGAGAACAACGTGGGAGGGCAGGCGTCGTGCGCGTCGCGGAAAGCATCGAGTCCGGCCGCCGGGCTTGGCGCGCACGCGCGCGGGAACAGCAGCGGCAGACGCTGGCGCAGCGCGCGAGGTGCATCGCGCAGCGCGCCGGCGAGGCTCGCGGCTCCGGCCGCGAGGATCGCGCGATCATCGGGCGCGCCGGTGCACGTCGCGTTCGGTACGGCGGGAATGGGCAGACACAGGAAGCGCCGGCCGGCCGGATCGAGCCACGCGTAGCGGCCATGCGCGACGAGCGTCGCGCGCAGTCGTTGCACGCCGATCAAGAAGGCGACGCGCGGCAGATGCGCCCAATGATCGACGCACGCCCGGACGAACGGCGCGTCGCGCCAATCGAAATCGAGCGCGGTGTCGAGTCGATGATGGTCGATGATCCACTGATTCGCGAGATCGGCGGGCAGGCGCGCGAGATCGATGTCGGCGATCGTCCGATGATCGGCGTGCGCGTAGCCGAGCGGACCGTACATGACCTGCATCAGCGCCTGCGTAGTCAACGGAGCGGCTCCCGCGCATCGTCGCGCGCCGTTCGCGTCGGACCGGCCGGGCGGGACGAATGGATCGCGTCGATCGACGCGGCGGTGCTCGGATCGATCGGCGTGTCGGACGTCGTCCGCGATGCGTCGCCGGGTGACGCGCCGCGCTCGGCGAGACGGCGCCGCCGCCAGGCGAACCAGGCCGCCGCGGCCGCCATGAGCGCGACCGCCGGCACGGCGAGCCAGTCGCGCCATGCGGTGCCCGCTTGCGGCGCGGCGGCCGTGGGCGCGCCGCGGAACAGCGACGGCGCGCGGTACAGGATCACCGAGATGTCGTCGTAGTCGATGTTCGTGAAGCTGTTTTTCACGAAACGCTTCACTTCGCTCACGAGGATGTCTTCGTTGACGTCGTTGCGATAAGTCAGCAGCGCCGCGACGTGCATCCGCGCGTCGGTCTTGCCGCTGTCGGACGGCTTCAGCGGATAACTGATCTGCACGCGCGCGCTGACGACGTTCTGCAGCGCCGCGAGATTCTGTTCGAGGCGCTGCTCGACGGCCGACAGCAGGCGGGCCTGTTCGGCCTGCGGCGACGCGACCAGCGCGTCCGACGGGAACGCCTGCGCGATCTGCACGCGCGCCTGGGACGGCAGGCCGTACTGTCGAAGCAGATCGACGGCGGTCGGAAAATCGGCTTGCTCGACGGTGACCGCGTAGCCGATCTTGCCGAGGTCTTCCTTGCGCACGGCGAGATCGTGAGCCTGTAGTACCGCGACGACGTCGTTCGCCTGTTGCTCGGTCAGGCTTTTCAGCAGCTCCTGCTGATTGCACGCGGCAAGCAGCAGGAGTGCCGGCAGCAGCGACAAGGAGACGATTCGCTTCATCGCGTCACTGCGCCTTGACGAGCGTCTCGACCGCCGACACGGCCTTGCGTGCGAGCGTGCTCGCGAGCGACATGGCGATGCCGTAGTCGGACAGCTCGGTTTGCAGCGCCACCAGTTTTTCCGGGTGCGCGAAGTCGACCGGATCGGCGAGTCGGGATTCGATGCTCGATTTCGCGACATTCGACTGGTCGTTCGCGCTCGCGACGACGTGCTTCAGGATCGTGTCGAGCGTGGCCGGATGATCGGACGATTCGATTTCACTGAGCGGCGACAGCGCGGATACGGCGTGCGGATTCGTGATGTTCATGATCGTTCGGGCCGGCGCGGCGCGGCATGCGCCGCGTCGTTCCGGGCTCGGTTGAGAGGTTAGCGGAAGTTCGAGACGATCGACGAATCGATGTCCTTCATCGATTTCACCGCGCTGCTTTGCGCGTTGCGATACAGGTTGTACTCGGACATGATCATCTGGTAGTTCGCGAGCGCCGAGGGATCGCTCGGATTCTTCGTGAGGTTCGCCTGCGCGTCTTGCAGCTGCTGGTTCAGGTCCTTCACGCCGGCGTCGAACGCGCGGCCGATGCCGGTCAGATAGCCTGACCATTCATAGTCGAGCAGCAACGGAGTCGGGGTATTGCTCATCGGGAATGTGCTCCTTCCAAAGGTTGCGGGAAATACCAGGACGCGTGATCGAGCAGCACGTAGCCGTCGCCGCCGTCCCGATAGGATTTGCCCTTCAGCCAGTCGGTGCGCAGCGCGATCTTGAAATCGACGCGGCGCATGCCCCATTTGTGGCCGAACGAGCGCATGAGCGCCTGCAGCGCGGCGAGCTCCTCGTCGCCGAACGACGTCGCCACTTCGAACGTCGCGCCGCCTTGCCGCGGGAGCAGGCGGTAGCGCGCGCCGATCCTGTCGAGCGCGTCGCGCGCGTCCTGCTCGATCGCGCCGAGCGCCGCGTCGACGACCCGAACGTCCTCCGCGTACGGCGCCGCGCGGCGGAGTTCGCGAACGGCCGCGTCGCGAGCGACGGAGGACAGGCCGTGGGTGACGACCAGCACGGGGTGCGCCGGTGCGTCGAGGCGCACGGTGACGAAGTCGACGCCGGCCTCGTCGAGCTGGCTTTCGATGCGGTGCCGCTCCGCGCCGATCACGACGACCTCGACTTTTTCCGGCAACGCGGCTTTCAGCAATGCCTCGCGATCCCATTCCGCTCCGTCCTGCGACGCGCTCAATACATAGATCGACCCGTCGGCGCCGGGCAGGATCGCGTTGCGCGCGGGCGAACCCGCCAGCAGCTCGGCGACGCTCGCGAGTTTCTGCGCGCCGACGTGGCGTTGCGCCTGCCAGTACGCGAGCGCCGCGAGCGCCGCCCCGGCGACGAGCAGGCCGGTCAGCTTGAGCGCGAAGCGGGACGCATGGACGCCGGACGCGCCGGCGACGTCGCCGGCGACGTCGCCGGCGTCCCGGCGCGCATCGATCGGCGCGGGGCGCGGCGTGTAGCGCACGACGCCGTCGCTCCACGTTTCGTGATGCCGCTTGACGGCGAACGCGACGTCGCCGGAACGGCACACGGTGTTGAACGTCGCGCCGCGCGTATCGCAACCGTCGGCGGAGAGAAAATCGATTTCGAAATCGTTCAGCGCGTCGCCGCCGGTTTCCGTGATCGCGCGCACGCATTCGCCCGATGCAAAGACGCGCAATCGGAAATTCGGCGCGTCGCTTTGATACGGGATATACAACGTGTCGATCGCGCGCTCCAGATAATGCGCAGTCGTATTCGCCGTGAGCGCGTCATGCGAATCGTCGATCAATGCGTCTCCGACGCGGAAAAATGTCTCGTTTCGCAGGATCGTGATATCCGATCCGAAAAGCGGACCGAACAGGATTCGGAGCTGCAATAATTCTCGTTCTGAATCTGTTTGACTCATGTCTGCCATTTCCCGTGGCGGCTCGATCGATCGACGCTTCGATCTCGAAGTGATTGCCCGATTCGCGGCGCGTATCCGGTGCGTGATCGGAAACCGGATGCCGGGAGAAAACGAGCCTGTCGTGCGATAGGTTCGTTGCCGAGCCGGATGCCGGCCGGATGGACCCAATATACGGCGGGGCGGGCCGCCCCGCTATGAATCGCTCTGAAAATTCCTGAATTCGGGCTTGAAGAAAGATTATCGATCGATGAATAAATATTAATTTATTGAGTTTTCATCAATCCGGAGTTTTTCGCTTGATCGAATGATTTCTCGTGATTAGTCTGCGCAACTGTGAGGACGCGGAATGCCGTATCGGCAGATCGATCCGGATATCGAGGAGCGCGCGATGGTCAGTAGATTCAGTAAGTTCGATTGCATGGTGGTGTCGCCTGGGAAATCGAAGTTATTTTCCGGGCCGGTAATCAAACTGCTCAAGCCGGTTACGGAATGCGTCAAATTGGACATTGCGCTCTCCGGGGTCTCTCGTGAAATCGAGATCGACGGAAATCGATCGGCGTTGATTGCCGGAGGCGACCGGATTCAGATCGTTTCGCGGGAAGGTGCGTGGCGTTTTCATGACGTCCCGTTATTCGAAGCGGCCAAACTACTCGCGTTCCTGGAAAGCCGCGCCGATCCGGACGGCGGTGATCGGGACCATCGGCCGATGACGTCGGACGGCGCGGTGGCGGGTGCCCCCGGCGATCTGAGTATCTGGAAATTCGATCGCTGGCTGATCGCTCGCGTGATGGACGCGTCGCCCGACGCCGTTCCGCTCCTCGCGTTCCTGCGCGCACAGGAGAGTTACGGACTCGTGCGCTTTCTGCTGAGCGAGCGCGCGAGTCCGCAGCCGGTCGCCGTGCTCGCCGCGCGGTATGGCGTGTCGGAGTCGCATTTTCGCCGGCTGTGCCGGCAGGCGCTCGGTCGCGGCCTGAAGCGCGAGCTGCGGCAATGGCGGGCGGCGCAGGCGGTGCTGGAGGTGGTCGAGGGCCGCGAGAGCATGACCGAGGTGGCGATGAGCAACGGCTTTGCATCGTCCTCCCACTTTTCCCGGGAGATCAAGGAACTGTTCGGCATCTCGCCGTGCCGGTTCCGCCGCAAGGCATCAGAGGATGCGAACCGATGACGAAAGCGGACAAGGCGGGGCGGTGGTCGATGGCGCTCGCGGTGTGGCTGTTGACGGCGGGCGCCGTGCTGGCCGCGCCGCCGCCCGATGCCGCGCCGGGGGACGATGCGAGCGCGGCGTTCTCGCCGCTCGATACCGCCGGCGACGCGGGCGCGGCGGCGCAGCCGGCGAGCGCGCAGGGCCGCGACGCGCGGCACTTCGTTGCCAACGACGCGAGCATCAGCGTGCTGCTCAACGCGCTGTCGGGCCGGTTGCGCAAACCGGTCGTCGCGAGCGAGAAGGTCCGCCGCAAGCACGTGACGGGCGAATTCGATCTGACCCGCCCCCGCGCGCTGCTCGGACAGCTCGCGGACACGATGTCGCTGCTCTGGTATGACGACGGCGCGTCGATCTATGTCTACGACAACGCCGAGATCAAGAACGCCGTCGTGTCGATGCAGCACGCGAACGTTCGCAACCTGCGCGATTTCATCCGCGAGACGCGGCTCTACGATCCGCGCTTTCCCGTGCGCGGCGATGATTTGAGCAGTACGTTCTATGTGACGGGCGCACCCGTCTATGTGAATCTCGTCGTGGCCGCGGCGCGCTATCTCGACGCGGTGCGCTCGAACGAGGCAAGCGACAAGCAGGTCGTCCGGGTCGTCCCGCTGCACAACAGCTTCGTCGTCGATCGTCAGTACACGCTGCGCGACAAGGAGATCGACATCCCGGGGATGGCGACCGTCCTCGGCCGGATCTTCGGGCCGGCGCGGCGCGGCCAGGCGGCCGCGCCGTCGCCCGCGGCCGCCGCGAGCGCGCCGCGCGGCGCGCCGTTTTCGCTCGCCGGCGCGCTGCCCGCGCCCGCCGACGGCGGGGCGTCGACGGCACCCGGCGCGGACGTGCCCACGCAGCCGGCGGCGGCGGGCGGCTTCGCGATTCCCGCGTCGGACGGCGTGCGCGCGGTGGCGTATCCGGACACGAACAGCGTGATTCTCGTGGGACGGCTCGACAAGGTGCAGGACATGGAGGCGCTGATCCGGTCGCTCGACGTGGAGAAGCGGCAGATCGAGTTGTCGCTCTGGATCATCGACATCCGGAAAAGCCGGCTCGATCAATTGGGCATCGACTGGCAGGGCGCGCTCAACGCGCCGGGGATCGGCGTGGGATTCAACACCGGCGGCCGCAACGGCAACGTGACGACGCTCGACGGCACGAAGTTCCTCGCATCCGTGACGGCGCTCAGCCAGACCGGCGATGCAACGGTGGTTTCGCGGCCGATCCTGCTCACCCAGGAGAACGTTCCGGCCACCTTCGACAGCAACCAGACCTTCTACGCGAAGCTGATCGGCGAGCGCGCGGTGCAGCTCGATCACGTGACCTACGGCACCCTCGTCAACGTGCTGCCGCGCTTGACGCGCGATGCATCGCAAGTCGAGATGATCGTCGACATCGAGGACGGCAACACCGACGGCGCGACGAGCGACGGCCAGATCGTGGTCGACAACAACACGATGCCGCTCGTCAACCGCACCGAGATCAACACGGTCGCGCGCGTGCCGCACGAGATGAGTCTGCTCATCGGCGGCAACACGCGAGACGACGTGACGCGGCGTGCGTTCCGCATTCCCGGGCTCGCGAGCATCCCGCTCATCGGCGGACTGTTTCGCGGGCATTCGGATCGCCACGAGCAGGTCGTGCGAGTGTTCCTGATTCAGCCGAAGCTGCTGCGCGCGGGCGCCGCTTGGCCGGACGGGCAGCCCTGGACGTCCGGGAATCCGGCCGACAACGCGACGCTGCGCGCGACGGTGCAAATGCTGAAGCCGTACAGGGAGGACGCGCAATGAGTTCGATCATCGGCGGTGGCGGCTCGGCGCCGCGTCGCGGTATCGTGCAGGACGGTCTCGGCACGGCGAACCGTCTCGACGCGGAGCCGCCGCTCGACGACGAATCGCAAGCGGTCGCGGCGGGCGCGGCCGACATGCAGGCGCGGCTCGCCGATGTCGACGAGGAGTCGGCGAGCGCGGCGCTGGCCGGCCGCTTCCGCCTGTCGGAGCGCAAGGGCCGTCGCAGCGACGATCTCGAGCGCATTCTCGATACCGACGCCGACGAGAAGCTTGACGCGCTCGACGCGTTGCTCGGCCGCGGCGGCGTCCGAGGCGACCGGGGCGGCCTCGCCGCGTGGCTGCGGGAGGCGCGCGAGCGCTTTCGCGATGCGAGCGACCTGCTGCTCGCGCTGCGCGAGCTGCGCAGGCGGCGGCGTCTCGACGGCGAACGCGTCGACGTCGTCGAGCAGGCCATCGAGGCGTTGCTCGCGGACGGCGACGACAAGCACGTCAAGGCGGGCATCAACGCGGCGCTGAAGGCGAAGCTGTTCGGCGCGCGGATGCAGCTCGATCCGCGCCGGTTGCGCGAACTGTACCGACAGTTCCTCGAATTCGACGGCTCGCCGCTCGTCGTCTACGAGGATTGGATCGAGCAGTTCGGCGCGAGCCGACGCAAGCGGATACTCGACTACGTGAGTGCGGCCTTGAGCTACGACATGCAGTCGCTCGATCCGAGCTGCCGTTGCCCGGCGGAATTCGGCCCGTTGCTCGGGATCCTCCATCACGCGCGCACGGTGTCGTCGGCGGACGACTTGTTTACCGGCCGGCTGCTCGGCGACGCGCTCGCGCGCGACTGCGGACTGACCGAGGATCGCGCGCTCGCGATGATGCTGGGCGGCTTGCAACGGCCGTTCTCGATGGCCGACGTATTGCTGCGCACCTGCGGCGATTTGCTCGAACCACTCGCGGCGGCGCGCCGCGCGCAGTTGCTGCAGCTCGCGCTGCGGGCGTTCTCGGGGGTGCCGATCGCGCTCTACGGCGACGCCGACGCGCGCCGCGCCGCGCTCGGCGCGATCGAGGATCTGATCGGCGCGATGCACGCGCGCGAACGGCGTCAGGCGCGTCCGCGCGCCGGGACGGACTGACCCGTGCGAGGCCGCCCTTTCCCTCCGCCGAATGCCATGCTGAAGAATCTGCTGATCAAGGCTCAAGCCCATCCCGAACTGATCGTCCTGTGCCTGATGGTGCTCGTGATCGCGATGCTGATCGTGCCGCTGCCGCCTTACGTGCTCGATTTCCTCATCGGCTTCAACATCGTGACGGCCTTGCTCGTGTTCATGGGGTCGTTTTACATCGTCAACATCCTCGAGTTCTCGACGTTCCCGTCGATCCTGCTGATCACGACCCTGTTCCGGCTCGCGTTGTCGATCAGCACGAGCCGGATGATCCTGCTCACGGCGGAAGGCGGCAAGATCATCACGACCTTCGGCCAATTCGTGATCGGAGACAACCTCGTCGTCGGCTTCGTCGTGTTCGTGATCGTCACGATCGTGCAGTTCATCGTCATCACCAAGGGCTCGGAGCGCGTCGCGGAAGTCGCGGCCCGCTTCTCGCTCGACGCGATGCCGGGCAAGCAGATGAGCATCGACGCGGACTTGCGCGCCGGCGTCATCGACAACGAAGGCGTGAAGGCCCGCCGCTCGGCGCTGGAGCGCGAGAGTCAGCTTTACGGGTCGTTCGACGGGGCGATGAAGTTCATCAAGGGCGATGCGATCGCCGGCATCGTCGTGATCTTCGTGAACCTGATCGGCGGCATCTCGGTCGGCGTCGCCCAACACGGCATGTCGGTGTCCGAGGCGCTGACCACCTATACGATCCTGTCGATCGGCGACGGCCTCGTCGCGCAGATTCCCGCGCTGCTGATCGCGATCGGCGCGGGTTTCGTCGTCACGCGCGTGGGCGGGTCGGAGAAGAACCTCGGCGCGAACATCGTCAGCGAGTTGTTCTCGCATCCGTTCGTGCTGGCCGTCACGGCCGTGCTGGCGCTCGCGATCGGTCTGTTGCCCGGCTTTCCGCTGCTCGTGTTCCTGCTGATCGCGCTGGCGCTTGGCGCGATGTACGCGCGGCGCGAGTGGCGCAAGCCGGGCGGCACCGCCCGCGACGGCAAGGCGGGGGGCGCGGCGGCGAGCGGTGGAGGGAACGCGGGTGCCCGCGCCGCGGACGACGTCGACGTCGAGACACTGATCCCGGAGACGGTGCCGTTGATGTTGATGGTGCCCGAGGCTGTGCAACCGCTGTTCGAGCGCGACGACGTGATCGGCGCGTTCAGGCGGCGCGCGTTCGTCGACATGGGGCTGCGGCTGCCGGACATTCGAGTGGCGTATTCGCCGCGGATCGACGCGCGCGAGGCGATCGTGCTCATCAACGAGATTCGCGCGGCGACTTTCGCGATTTGCTTCGACCGGCAGCGCGTGGTCGGCTCGACGCTTGCGCTCGAAGGGCTGTCCGTCGACGTCGTCCGGCTCCCGGACGGCGCGGGGGGCGACGCGTGCTGGGTGAGCGCGTCGCAAGCCGACGCGCTCGCGAAGCTGGACGTGCTCACGCGGCCGGCGATCGATGACCTGTACGGGCAGTTTCTCACGGTGATGCTGAGCAACGTGTCGGAATTCTTCGGCGTGCAGGAGGCGAAGCGCCTGCTCGACGACATGGACCGGAAGTACCCGGAGCTCATCAAGGAAAGCTATCGGCACATCTCGGTGCAGCGCATTGCCGAGGTGTTTCAGCGGCTGCTCGCCGAGAAGATCTCGATCCGCAACATGAAGTTGATTCTCGAATCGCTGGCGCAGTGGGGGCCGAGGGAGAAGGACGCGATCCTGCTCGTCGAGCACGTGCGCGCGGCGCTGGCCCGCTATATCTCGAATCGCTTCGCGGCCGGCGGCAAGCTGCGCGCGCTGGTGCTGTCGGCCGAATTCGAGGACACGGTCGGCAAGGGCGTGCGGCAGACCTCCGGCGGCGCGTATCTGAATCTCGAACCCGCGACGAGCGAGCAGCTGCTCGACCGGCTCGCGCTCGAACTCGCGCGCGCCGGGTTCTCGCAGCGCGACATGGTGCTGCTCGCATCGATGGAAGTCAGGCGTTTCGTCAAGCGGCTGATCGAAAGCCGCTTTCCGGAACTGGAAGTGCTGTCGTTCGGCGAAGTCGCCGACAGCGTTGCAATCGATGTATTGAAGACGATCTAAGGAGAGAAAGCGATGAACGTCGATGTCGTCATGCTCGTCAGGGAAAGCATGGAGAAAATGGGGTGCGGCGAGGCACTCGCCGATGAGTTCGACGCGCAAGCGCCGGTCTGCATCGCCTTCCATTCGATGCCGGAAATGTTCGTCGAACGCGACGACGAGCGCGTCACGATCTGGAGCCGGCTCGGTTACGCGGGCGAGAGCCAGCTCGCGCGCTGCGCGTTCGATCTGCTCGCGTATCAGATGCCGCGCGGCTCCGATGCATTCGCGTCGCGGCGGCCGCTGCTGTCGCTCGTCGACGACGCGCTGATTCTGCACGGCCGGGTCGAGCCTCCGTATCTCGCGGACGCCGATCGCTTCACCGAAGCGCTCGAAACGTTCTACGCGGATCTGTGCGCGGTCAACGAGATCCTCGAACGATGAACGCCGCCGGCGATCCGCTCGGGCTGTTGAAGCGGCGCGCGCACCCGCGCCGCATTCACGGACCGATCATCGAGGCGCCGTTGCCGGACGTGGCGATCGGCGAGCTGTGCACGATTCACGCGGCGGCGGGGCGTGACGACGTGATCGGCCGTGCCCAGGTGGTCGGCCTCGGGCGGGACGGGGCGATCCTGAGCGTGCTGGGCGACACGGCGGGATTGTCGCGCCACGTGTCGCTCGCGCCGACCGGCGAACCGGTGACGATCGAGGTGTCGCGCGCGCTGCTCGGCACCGTCGTCGACGCGACCGGCGCGGTCGTCGAGACCTTCGGTTCGGCCCGGCCGGCCCCGGTCGGGGCGGCGCGGCGAATGGCCATCGACGCGCCGCCGCCCGATTACGCGGTTCGGCGCGCGATCGAACGGAGGCTCTCGACCGGTATCCGCGCGTTCGACGGACTGCTGACCTGCGGCGTCGGTCAGCGTTTCGGCATCTTCGCGGCGGCGGGGTGCGGCAAGACCTCGCTGATGAACATGTTGATCGAGCATGCGGCCGCCGACGTCCATGTGGTCGCGCTGATCGGCGAGCGCGGGCGCGAGGTGTCGGCGTTCGTCGAACGCCTGCGGCGCTCGGGCAGCCGGGATCGCACCATCGTCGTGTACGCGACGTCGGATCGATCGTCGGTGGATCGCTGCAACGCGGCGCGGATCGCGACGACGATCGCCGAATTCTTTCGTGATCTCGGCTGCGACGTGATGCTGCTGCTCGATTCGATGACCCGCTATGCGCGCGCGCTGCGCGACCTCGCGCTCGCGACCGGCGAGGCGCCCGCCCGGCGGGGCTATCCCGCGTCGGTCTTCGAGCATCTGCCGCGTTTGCTCGAGCGGCCGGGGAGAACGGCCGAGGGCAGCATCACCGCGTTCTACACGGTGTTGCTCGAAAGCGAAGAGGAGTCGGATCCCATCGGCGACGAGATTCGCTCGATCGTCGACGGCCACGTGTATCTGAGCCGAACGCTCGGCGCGCGAGGACATTTTCCGGCGATCGATGTGCTGAAGAGCGCGAGCCGGTTGTTCGACGAGATCGCCGACGGGCCGCATCGCGCGCTGGCGAGACGCTTCAGGCAGCACCTCGCGCGGATCGACGACATGCAGGTGTTCCTCGATCTCGGCGAATACCGGCGCGGCGAGAATCCGGACAACGACGACGCGCTCGACCGGCGTCCGGCGCTCGACGCCTTTCTGCAGCAGGCGGTCGACGAGGCGTCGGATTTCGATGCGGCGATCGCGCAGATGCGCGAGGCCGTGTCATGAGCCGACTGGACAGTGCGCGTCGCCTGCTCGCGGTGCTCGACCGGCGCGGCGAGGCCTTGCGCCGTCAAGTAGAGCGCGGGCGGCGCGCGCTGTCGGAGTTCGATGCGCGGATCGCCGAGCGGCGCGCGTCGATCGCGCGACTGGGCGAGCGACTCGCGGCGGGCGTGCCGCCCACCACGTATGCGCACTGCGAATTGATGCGCGTGCGCGGCAAGCAGGCGACGCTCCGCTTCGATATCACCTGCCAGCAAGTCGAAATCGACACGTTGATCGAGCAGAGACAGACGGCCGATCAGGCGTTGCGCGCGGATCTCGGCGCGGCGCGGGCGCTCGAGCGGCGTCGCGGCAAGCATCGCGATTGGCTCGCGGCGCGCGAGAAGGCGCGCGAGCGGCGGCGCGATGCGATCGACGAGGCGGACGTCATGGAAGGAGGGAGTCATGGCAGCAATCACCCACACTAACGCGCCGCACGGCGCCGGGGGCGATCCGGCGGCGGGCGCCGAATCGGGCGGTAGTGAACGGATGTCCGATCTGCAGGCGGCGTATCGCGAGCAATGCCGCGCGGCGCTCGACGAGTCCGGCGACCGACGGGATCGCGACGACGCGGACACGTGCCGCGGACCGTCCGGTAAGCGGCGGCGACACGAAGGCGAACCGTTCGCCGCCGCAGGGTGGCCGTTCGCGCCGCGCCAGGCGCGCGAGCGCGCGGCCGTTTGGCGGTTCGTCGTCGGACCGGGCGACGGGCAGGGGGGCGGCGCCGATGTCGACGCGGGAGGAACCGGCTCGGCGGGAACCGGCGTCATGCGGCCGGGCGCGGCCCGGGCACCCGGTGAGGCGGTGCATGCCGAAGCGGCGCCGCGGGCGGGGATGCGCGATGCAACGGGCGAGCCCGCGGCGGCTGCGGCGGCTCATCCTCGGATTTCTCGTCCGGCCGTCGGGCAGACCATCCCATTCGGGCCGGTGGCCCGGGCGACGCGGGAGCCGCCGGGCGGACAAGTCGGGGCGGCTGCGCCGTCCGTTCCGGCGCCGCCGGCCGCCCCGCTTGCGGTGGCGGCGGCCGGCGGCGCGGCGTCGCCGTCGTCCTCCGCGGCTGCCGTGCGCGGCGACGCGATGTCGCGTGGGGCGGAGCGGCCGGCGTTGCCGACGCCTCGCGCCGCGCGAACGGCGGGCGCGCGGCCGGGACGTGACGCGCGCGACGACGCCGGCGCGGCGGGCGACGGCGCGGCCGGCGTTTTCGCGCGGGCCGCGCCGGATATGCCGCTTCGGCCGCGCACGGACCACGCGAGCGGACATCACGCATCACGGCCGGCGCCTCGCGAGTCGCTCCCCGATCCGGCGCGGGCGGACGCGCGCGACGTCGGCGAAGCGCCGGGCACGCGAGTGCGTTACCGCTTCAATTCATGGGCCGGTCGGCCGGCCGTCGAGCTGCGTTTCGATCTGCACGACACGTCCCGCGTCGTCACGGCGCAGCCCGGCCACGAACGGGTGCGGCAGGCCATGGCGCACAGCGCCGATCGATTGACGCCGGGCTGGACCGTCGAATTCGACCGCCGGCCCGACGACGGCGACCGTCGCGCGCCTTGGCGTCGCGCGCATCAGGAACCGGAGCCGGACGAACGATGAACCCGCGCTACCCCTCATTGCGCGCCGTCGCGCCCGCCGATTTGGCGTTGTACCGGAGCGCTCGCGCGCTGCGCGCGGCGGGCCAGCGCGTCGCGCTGCGCCGGACCTCGCCGCCGCGCGGCTACGCGGTGGTGCGGGCGGTTTGGCGCGACGTCGAGTACGACGGCTGGGTCGACGTCGACGATCTGATGCGGCTGTGTCATCCGTCGCTCGGCGCGCTCGCCTGGCGCGCGTTCGACAGGCGCTACGTATCGGATTGGCTGAGCGGACCGGCGGCCGCCGCCGCGTTGCCGGCGCCGCCCGACGGCTGGACCCGGGCGCGGCTCGCCGAGTTCGTCGAGGCGCCGCCGCGCCCGGCGCCGCTGCTGTGCTTCGACGCGCCCGATCGCGCCCGCGCGTTGTTCCGCGCGTTTCCGCACGAGGCGCTCGCGCCGCGCGTCGTCGCCGACGTCGGCGCGCTGCCGCTCGTCATGCGTTTCGTGATCGGCGAGACGCGTCTGCCGCTCGCGCTGCTGCCCGCCGTCGCGCCGGGCGACGCGCTGCTGGTCCGCGCGCCGCGCAACGTCGTCCGGATCGGTGCGCGGGCATTGTGTGAATTTCGTTGGGAAGGAGAGACCATCATGTTGAACGAACGGATTGACGACGAGGCGGACGACGAGTGGACGGCCGTGGACGAACCTGTCGACGCGGACCCCGGTGCGCCGCCGCTTTTCGACGTCGAAGCGTTGCCCGTCACGCTGGAATTCACGTTGCATCACGAGCGCGTGACGGTCGCGCGGCTCGCCGGCTGTCATGCGGGCATGGTGTTGCCGCTGGGCGGGACGCCGGGCGAGGTGACGATCCGCGCGAATGGGCAGCCGTTCGGCCGTGGGGAATTGATCCAGGTCGGCGAACGGCTCGCGGTCGAGGTGACGTCGCTGTGGCGAGCGAAACCGGTGGCGCGCGATGGCGAATAACGAAATCGCGCTGATCGTCCTGTTGTCCGCGGCGACGCTCGTGCCGTTCATCGTCGCGTCGGGCTCGTGCTTCATCAAGTTCTCGATCGTGCTGGTGCTCGTGCGCAATGCGCTGGGCATTCAGCAGGTGCCGTCGAATCTCGCGCTCAACAGCATCGCGCTGATCATGTCGCTGTTCGTGATGATGCCCGTCGCGCAGAGCGCCTATCGATACCTGGAACATCGCCCGCTGGACGTGATGAACGGCGCGTCGGTCAACGACTTCATCGACGGCGGCCTCGGCAGCTACAAGCGCTATCTCGCGCGCTACGCGGACCCGGCGCTCGTCGGCTTCTTCGAGCACGCGCAGGCCGCCCGCCTGAAAGGCGACGACGCGGACGACGCCGACGCGGACGATGCGCCGGACGGTTTCGACAACTCGCTGTTCGCGCTGTTGCCCGCCTATGCGCTGACCGAAATCAAGAGCGCCTTCAAGATCGGCTTCTATCTGTATTTGCCGTTCCTCGTCGTCGACCTGCTCGTGTCGAGCGTGCTGCTCGCGCTCGGCATGATGATGATGAGCCCCGTGACGATCTCGGTGCCGATCAAGCTGATCCTGTTCGTCGCGATGGACGGCTGGACCCTGATCTGCAAGGGCTTGATCGAGCAATACCTGAATCTGATGCAGTGACCGCGACGCGGTTTTTCGAGGAGCCCGAACCATGGCCGAACTGACTTACGCAGGCGACAAGGCGATTCTGCTCGTGATTTTGCTGTCCGCGGCTCCCGTCGCGGTCGCGACCATCGTGGGCCTCGCGATCGGCTTGTTCCAGACGGTGACCCAACTGCAGGAACAGACCTTGCCGTTCGGCCTGAAGATGCTGGCGGTGTTCGGCTGTCTGATGATGCTGTCCGGCTGGATCGGCGGCAAGCTGCTCGCGTTCGCGGCCGAGATGCTGGCGATCGGCCTGCGCTGAGCCGTCGCGCGCCGTCCCCGACCTCAGACGATGGATGCCACGATGGAAGCGTTCTACCGGCATGCGGGCGCGATCGCGCTTGCCTACGCGAGGATCGCGCCGGTGTTCTATCTGTTGCCGTTCCTGAACGATCGGACGATCGTCAACGGTTTCGTGAAGAACACGATCGTGTTCGCCGTCATCCTCGGCATGTGGCCGAGCATCGGTCATCCCCATCCGCCGGGCCGCGGGCTGCTCGGCATGGCGATGACCGAGGCGGGCGCGGGCCTCGTGCTCGGCGTCGCGTTGTCGCTGCCGTTCTGGGTGGCGGCGACGATCGGCGAATTGATCGACAACCAGCGCGGCGCGACGATCAGCGACTCGATCGATCCGGCGACGGGCGTCGAGGCGTCGGTGCTCGCGCCGTTCGTGAGTCTGTTCTACGCGGCCGCGTTCCTGCAGCAAGGCGGCATGTTGACGATCGTCGAGGCGCTCGAGGCGAGCTACGCGACGGTGCCGGCGGGGGCGCTGTTCCATGTCGATCTGGTGCGCGTCGGCGCGCTGCTCGACGATCTCGTCGCCCACGGGCTCGCGCTCGCCGCGCCGGTGTTGATCGTGATGTTCCTGACCGATGCGCTGCTCGGTTTGTTCTCGCGGTTCTGTCCGCAAGTCAATGCGTTCTCGTTGTCGTTGACGGTCAAGAGTCTTGTCGCCTTCGCGGTGTTCCATCTCTACTTCGTCTACGCGGCGCCGCATGAATTGACTGCGTTGTTGCGCGTTCATCCTTTCGACGCGTTGGCGAGGTGAGCGATGGCGGAGAAAACCGAACAACCCACCGCGAAGAAACTGCGCGACGCCGCGAAGAAAGGCCAGACCTTCAAGTCCCGCGACCTGGTCGCGCTGGCGGTCGTCGCCGTGGGGACCGTGTCGGCTTCCGTCCTGGTCGACCTGACGCGCGTGATGGCCGAATTCGTCCGCATGGCGACGACGGCCGCCTATCCCGATCCGAGCGCCTACGCGTTGGCCTGGGCGAAGCGGTTCCTCGGGATCGCCGGGCCGTTCGTCCTGATCTGCGCGGTCGCGGGCGTGCTGCCGTCGCTGCTGCAAAGCCGCTTCACGTTGGCCGTCGACGCGATTCGCTTCGATTTCGAGGCGCTCGATCCGATCAAGGGCATGAAGCGTCTGTTCAGTTGGCGATCGGTCAAGGACGTCGCGAAAGCGCTGCTCTACGTCGCCGTGCTGGCGGTCACCGTGCGGGTGTTCGCCGATCTCTACCATCGCGACGTCTTCGGGCTGTTTCGCGCGCGCCCCGCGTTGCTCGGCCATATGTGGCTGGTGCTGACGATCCGGCTCGTGCTGCTGTTCCTGGCTTGCGCGCTGCCGGTGCTGACGCTCGACGCGGCGTTCGAATACTTCCTGCATCGGCGCGAGTTGAAGATGGACAAGCACGAGGTGAAGCAGGAGTACAAGGAGAGCGAGGGCAGCCACGAGATCAAGAGCAAGCGCCGGGAGATTCACCAGGAACTGCTGTCGGAGGAGATCAAGGCGAACGTGGAGCAGTCCGACTTCATCGTGGCGAATCCGACGCACATCGCGATCGGCATCTACGTGAATCCCGACGTGGTGCCGATCCCTTTCGTCTCCGTACGCGAAACCAATGCGCGCGCGCTCGCGGTCATCCGGCATGCCGAGGCGAGCGGCGTGCCGGTCGTTCGCAACGTCGCGCTCGCGCGCGCCGTCTACCGCAATTCGCCGCGCCGCTACAGCTTCGTGAGCCCCGACGACATCGACGGCGTGATGCGCGTGCTGATCTGGCTCCGGGAAGTCGAAGCCGTGAATCGCGGCGGGCCGATGCCGCCATCGGAGGCGGGGCTCGCGGCGCCGGATGACGAGACGTTGTCCGGTCGAGCGGATGACGGGGCCGAGACCGATGATCGCGGCACTTGACAACCCGGGAAAACTGCTTTGTGAAATTTTCCCGATCGAACGGCGCGTAACGTGGCAACTGTCATTCGACGGTACCGAATCGCGCGCCGCAATCTGTGTGAATGGTGAACTCAACGAGGTGACGGCATGACGCAAACCGATCCGAATATCGACGACATGGAAGCCGAGGACATGGCCGCGGCGCTGCTGGAGGCGGTCCAGAACGGCGCGACGCTGAAGGATCTGCACGGGTTGTCGCAGAACCTGATGGACGGTATCTATGCGTTCGCGTACCGCTTCTATGAGCAGGGGCGGCTCGACGACGCGGAGGTGTTCTTCCGCTTCCTGTGCATCTACGACTTCTACAACGCCGAGTACGCGATGGGACTGGCGGCGATCTGCCAGTTGAAGAAGGAGTACGCGAAGGCGATCGATCTGTATGCGCTCGCCTATTCGCTGTCGAAGGACGATTACCGTCCGATGTTTCATACCGGTCAATGCCATTTGCAGATGGGGCAGGCGGCGCTCGCGCGCCGGTGCTTCGGCGTCGTGGCCGAACAGGCGCGCGACGACCGTCTCAGGCAAAAGGCCGAGTCCTATCTCGCGGGCCTCGATGAAGTGAGCGCCCCGCCGGACGCCGCGCCGGCGTCGGCCGGGGTCGACAACTAGCCAACAGGAGCTGAACGTATGCCTACCGGAGTGCAGGGCGGAGCGTCCGCCAACGCCAACGCCAACGCGTATCAAACTCATCCGCTGCGCGACGCGGCGTCCGGCCTCGGCGCGTTGTCGCCTCAGGCATACGTCGACGTGGTCTCCGCCGCGCAGCAGGATTTCATCGCGCGGATGTCCCGGCTGGCGTCGTCGCAATACGACGCGGACCCGGCCCCGGCCGGCGCGCGGCTCGACGGCGCGCCCGAGTTGCGCGAACCCGGCGAACCCGGAGCGCCGCCGCCCGATGCGGCGCCGGGCGACGCGCCCCGGGATAACGGCGGCATGACCGGGGCGGCGAAGCTGACGGCATTGCTCGGCGCGCTGATGAGCGTCATCAGCGCGAGCAGCCTGCAGGAATTGAAGCAGCGCTCCGACATCTGGAATCAGATGTCGAAGGCCGCGCAGGACGGCTTGACGCACCTTTCGGACGCGTTTCGACGCGCGACGGACGACGCGAAGACCGCCGCCGACGCGGCGGAGCGCGCGGCGTCGGCGGCGCGGCAGGCCGGCGCCGACGCACGGGCCGCCGACGCCGCGGCGGAAGCCGCGCGGCAGCGCTATCACGATGCAGTCAAGCAAGGTTTGCCAGACGATCAACTGAAGGCGCTGAAAGCGGCGCTCGATGCGGCGCGCCGGGAGGCCGGCGAATGGCACGGCCGGGCGGATGCGCTGCAGTCCGACGCGAATGCGCGGCTCGACGCGTCCATCGCGCTCGCGGAGCAGGCGCGGGCTTCCGAGCAGCGCGTCGACGACGCGGTGAATCGGGCGGTGGCGCAATACGGCGCGGGGGCGCCGTTGCGCGCCGCGCCGCCGGCGCTGAGCGGCGCGGCCGAACTGACGGCCGTGCTCGGCAAGTTGCAGGCGCTGATTTCGTCGGGGAACGTCGAGGAACTCGAATCGAAGCAGAAGCTGTTCACCGAGATGCAGGCGAAACGCGAAGCCGAACTGCAAAAGAAATCCGACGACTATCAGGCGCAGGTGAAGAAAGCCGAGGACATGCAGAAGACGATGGGCTGCATCGGCAAGATCATCGGCTGGGTCATCACGGCGGTGAGTGTCGCGGCGGCCGCGTTCACGGGCGGCGCGAGCCTCGCGCTGGCGGCGGTGGGTCTCGCGCTCGCGGTCGGCGACGAGATCGGCCGCGCGGCGACCGGGGTGTCGTTCATGGACAAGCTGATGCAGCCGGTGATGGACGCGATCCTGAAGCCGTTGATGAACGTTATCTCGTCGTTGATCACGAAGGCGCTCGTCGCATGCGGCGTCGATCAGCAAAAGGCCGAACTGGCCGGCGCCATCCTCGGTGCCGTCGTGACGGGCGTCGCGCTCGTCGCCGCGGCCTTCGTCGGCGCGTCGGCCGTGAAGGCCGTGGCGTCGAAGGTGATCGACGCCGTCGCGGGCCAGTTGACGAAGCTGATGGACTCGGCGATCGGCAAGATGCTCGTGCAGATGATCGAGCGATTTTCCGAGGAATCGGGGCTTCAGGCGCTGGGCTCGCGCACCGCGACGGCGATGACGCGGATGCGGCGCGCGCTCGGCGTCGAGACGCAGGAAGAGGGCATGCTGCTCGGCACCCGACTCGACAAGGCGAGCACCGTGCTGGGCGTCGGCAACCAGGTGTCGCAGGCGGGGGGCGGCATCGCCGTCGGGATCGAACGCGCGAAAGCGATGAATCTGCTCGCCGATGTCAAGGAGGCGATCTACGACATCAAGTTGATCGGCGATCTGCTGAAGCAGGCGGTCGAGACGTTTGCCGAGCACAACCGCGTGCTGGCGCAACTGATGCAGGACATGTCGGACGCCGGCGAGATGGAAACGGCGACGGGCAAGCTGGTTCTGCGCAATGTCCGTGCGGTGTAGCGCGGGCGATTCCGCTCATTAGCAAAATCGAGGAGGTATCTATGTCATTCACGGTGCAGGGCAGCGGCGTCAACGTCAATGCCGCTGAATCCACCCGGCGCGCCGACGCGGAAGCGTCGATCGCAACCGGCAACGCGGCCGGCCGCGACGGCAACCGATTGGTGCGCACGGATGCGGCGCTCGCCGCCGTCGTCGGCGTCGGCGCATCGCCGGCGGGCGACGCCGGCGCGACCGGGCCGCGGATCGAACTGACTCGGCCGAAGCCGTCCGCGCATCCGCGCGAGACGGATCGCTCGACGGTCGCCGGCATGGAGCGCGAGCACAAACGGTTCGCCGCGAGCCAGACGCCGGTCGTGACGGGCGTGCACGACGCGCTGGTCCAGCGTCACGTATCGCGCGTCCAAGCTGGGCGGGGCGATGCGGCCCGGGCGATCGAGCCGGGCGTCGACGGGCATGCGAGTCGCGCGCCGGCCGAACGGCCGCCGGGTTTCTCGTTCGCGGACGATGCGGCATTCAGCGCGATGCTCGCGTTCGGGTCGGCGTTGCAGAAGAACGTGCAGTCGGATCTCGTGATGCAAGGCAAGCTCACGACGCTCGCGCATGACGCGATGATGAGCGCGGCTCAGCAGGATCGCAGCATCGGGAACGCGCAGATGACGGCCGCGATCTCGGGCGGCGCATTGCAGGCGACGACGTCGCTCGGCGGCGCCTTTCAGCAGATGAAAGGCTTGAACACGAAATCGATGTCGATCGAGAACGAACTGAAGCCGCAAGCGGAACTCAAGCAGTTCCACGCGTCGCAGTCGCTCGAATTGCGCGGCATGAGCGAACCGGTGCTGCCGAAGGCCGAGGCGTCGCCCGTCAAGATCAAGCGCGATACCGGCGAGACGGTGCGCCACGATATCGACGCGGGCGAAGCGTCGTTGCGCGGCGCGCACGAGGACGTGCTGTCGCTGGAGGCGCCCGCCCGTCAGAACCGGATCGACATGCATGGCTTGCGGCACGAGCAGAGCCTGGTCAAGGCGGGCCGTCAGCAGATGAAGGGCGAGTTGATCCAGTCGGGCGGCCTGGTCGGCAAGAATCAGATCGACGGCGCATCGGCGCAGCAGCAGGGCGCGGAGCGGGCCGAACAGAAAGAGGACGAGAGCGCGCAGCAAACGGCGATGGCGGCGGCGAGCGCGCGCGACGAGGCGGCGCACCGTGGCCGCGAGGCCGCGCAGAAGGCGCTCGACGCCGCGAAGAGTCAGGTGGCGAACGACAACGCGGTGGCCGCGCAGGTGGCGAACGGCCTGCGCGCCTGAACGTCGCGGCCGGTGGTGTTTTTATGCAAGCGGGCCGCGATGCCGATCTCTAAGATCGGCATTCCAGGGATCGAGGGTATGGGGACATACAAGGAATTGAAGGCGCGCGCCGAAGCGTTGAGCGCGCAAGCGGAAGACGCGCGGCGCGCCGAATTGCAGGCCGTGATCGACGACGTGCGAGCGAAGGTGCGCGAATACGGTCTCACGGCGTACGAGATATTCGGGTATCGGAAGACGTCGGCTCAACCCAAACGCGGGCCGGTCAAGCCGAAATACCGCGATCCCGAGACCGGCGCGACGTGGACAGGGCGCGGCGTTGCGCCGAAATGGATTCGCGGCCGAAACCGCGATGAATTCTTGATCGAATGACGGTGGGCGCGCCGTGTCGCCCGCCGTCGATGAAACCGCTGACAGGAAGGTGACACATGATGCAGATCAACGTTGACATGGGACGCGCGCTGGCGGCGCGGGATTGGCAGGCGCTGGCGGCGCTCGCGCCGGCGGCGTCCGTCGAGGCGGATCGCGCGCCGACGGTGCCGGACGACGATGCCGGCGCGGTGAGTCACGCCCGGGACGGGGTGGAACGCAAGCTGGGCGCGATGCTCGACGCGTTCGAGGGGAGCAGGCTGCCGGAGCTGGCCGACGGCCGGTTGACGGCGGGGCGCGGCGCGGACCCGTCCGTGTTCGATTCCGCGCGCCTCGCGGTGCGCGGCCTCGCGCTCGCGCAGCGGAATCTGCTCGAGCGCTGGGAAGCGAACCATCTCGGCCATCCGCTCGAGGCGGGCGGCGGGAGCCTCGGCGGCGTTCAGCCGGACCCGATCCTGCAGGGGCTCGTGGACGTGATCGGACAGGGCAAATCCGATATCGACGCCTACGCGCGCATCGTCGAGGGGCTGACGAAATATTTCGAGCGCGTCGCCGACGTGATGAGCAAGCTGCAGGACTACATCTCGGCGAAAGACGACAAGAACATGAAGATCGACGGTCATGCGATCCGGCAACTGTTGGATGACGTCATCAAGCAGTTGCCGACCATGCAATTGCCGAAGGGAGCGGA
Organism: Burkholderia alba; assembly: GCF_034721475.1. Taxonomy (NCBI): domain Bacteria; kingdom Pseudomonadati; phylum Pseudomonadota; class Betaproteobacteria; order Burkholderiales; family Burkholderiaceae; genus Burkholderia; species Burkholderia alba. Next base: position 29,428 of record NZ_JAWJWL010000001.1, read on the forward strand.
TATCGCCCGCTGGCGCAAGGAACTGGGGGACGCCGTCACGATCAGCGACACGGGTGTCGTCACGATCAATCCGGACAAGCTGGAGAAGATGCGCGATTCGCTGCCCGACAGCAGCGACGTGGTCTGGGACACCGCGCGCTATCAGGCCTGGAACACCGCGTTCTCCGGTCAGAAGGACAACATCCAGAACGACGTCCAGACGCTCGTCGAAAAGTATTCCCATCAGAACTCGAATTTCGACAATCTCGTCAAGGTATTGAGCGGCGCGATCTCGACGCTGATGGATACCGCGAAAAGCTATTTGCAGATCTGAGCGCGGCCGCGCCGCCGTTGGCCAATTTCCGGGCGGCCGATTGCCGCCCCCCTTTCCACGAATCGAATTGAGGATGCCTTTCCATGCCGCCGCCCATTGATCCCGCTTCACGCACTCACGGCGCGCCGCCCGCCATTCGCGGCGGTGCGCGCCGCGCGTCCGATTCCGGCGGCGTCCTCGCGGCGGACGTGGCGCGCGTGACGAGCGCGCGTCGCCACAGCATGCCGAACCTCGGCGGGGCGGGCGACGCGCAAGCCGGCCGCGCCGGACGCGCGCCGGCGCAATCGTTCCGGCAGCGGCTCGCGGCCGTATCGTCGCGCAATCCGCGCGAGTCGCCGGCGTCGGCTGAGCGGGACGCCGCGCCGCACGGCGCGACGTCGCTCGAACAGGCACGCGCGCATTTGAATGCGCTGGCGGCCGATCATGGCGGCGCGCTGAGCGCGTTCGTCGCGCAATTGAACGATCACGATCGCCGCGCGCTCGATCATCTCGCGCTGACCGTCCATGCGTTGCACCTGACGGTGGACGATGCGCGCGCGCCCGATGCGTTCGCGTCGATCGGCAAGGCGCTCGCTTCGTTTCTGACGGCGGCCGCGCGGCCCGGCGTCAGGCTCCGGGATCTGTGCGTCGAGGGAAACAAGTCCTATCGAACGCTTTGCGAGTGCGTCGCCGCATTGCTGCGGGACGACGGCGTCGCGGACGCGATGTTCGGCCATGCGCGCGAACGCGGCGACGCGGCGGCGGCGGACCTCGTATCCGCGCGGCTCGGCGGTCGGATGGACGGCGAGGTTCGGGTCAACGGCATGGTGAACCGGCATGGCGGCGACGCGCAGCTCAGAATGGCGGCCGTCGCGCAGCGCTTCGCGCTCGGCGCGCGTCATGCGACGAATCTCGTCGACATGGCGGGCACCACGCTCGATCTGCTCGGACGCACCGACCAACTGCTCAACGGCGTCGCGCGGAGAATGGCCCCGCCCGAGCCGGGCTGCCCGCGTCCACCGGGCGGCGAGCCGGCGTCGCCGAACGCGACGGGGCCTGTTTCGCCCGTGGTCGTCAACAACTACAACACCGTCAATGTGAATCTCGACGGGCTCGAGCGTCTGGTCGGGGATCTCGGGCGGATGATGGATGCGCTGCTGACTCGGATGGAGTCGAGTCGCGCGCCCGAGGCCGCGCGGCCCGCCGAGGGAGCCGGGCCGGGCGTGGCCGGATCGTCCGGCGCGACGCGCGCGCATTCGACGCATCGGAGGTTCGGTGACGCGCCGACCTCGTCGTTCGCCGAGACTCGGGCGGATGGGCGAATCGAGGCGCCCGCCGATCCGCGTGTCACGTCGCGCGCCGATCCGCCGGCGTCGTCGACGCGCCACGTGGCGGGGGGCGTATCGACGTCTCGGCTGCCGGCCGGCGGAAACGGCATCGGCGTCGATGGCGCGCGGAACGGGGCGTGGCGACCTGCCGTCGACGGCGGGTGGCGAATGGGACAACACGATCCGATCGTCAGGACCACCGAAGGCGCGACGCGATTGGACCCGTTCAGTCGGGTCGGCCCGCGCGTGGCGGGCGCGTCGCGCGCCGACGCCGTGGGGCGAGGCGGCGCGGAAGCACCGAACACGCCGAATACGCCGAATGCATCCTCGGGCAGCGCCGGAGCCGTCGAACCGCGTCCCGGCTCGCATGCGCGGGCGAACGGGCCGACGGTCATCGGTGGGTGGTTGCGCGACTCGCTGCGCGGCGGGTGGGTCAAGGCGAGCGGCGATGCGTCATCGGGCGCGACGGCGCGGCCCGGCTCGGGCGATTCGCTTGCCGTTCCAGGGCGCGACACACCCGCCGCGGCATCCGTGCCGGGGAGTGCGGCGGATCGGTTGGTTGAACCCGGCCGACCGGTTGGCGACGCGCACGCGGCGCCGCCGGCATCCGCGCCGCGCGCCGTCGAGCCACGTCGAATGAACCGGGCGCAACTGGAGCGGGCGGGGCGCTATCCGCTCGTCGACGATGATGCGCCGCCGACCGGCGCACCCGAAACGATGAACGTCCGGGCGCCGGCGAAGGTGTTTCCGACCGTGCGGCCCGCCGACCGGATCGTGACGACCGAAGGGCCGACGCGCGTCGGCTGGGCGGATTCGATCGACGGCGGGACGGCGCGATGACGGCGGAATCGCATCGGAACGACGTGGCCGCGCTCGCCGAGGTGACCGGCATGCTGTCCGGCATGCTTTGCGTGCCGGCGGCGCGCATTTCGCCCGATCAGCGGCTGATCGAGGATCTCGCGATGGATTCGCTGGAACTGATCGAACTGGCGATGGAACTCGACGCGCGGTGGAACATCCAGTTGGATCGCGCGCGCCTGGCCGACGTCGCGACGGTCGCCGACGTCGCGGCGTGGCTCGACGCGGCGACGCCGCCGAACGAAAGGGCCGCGCCGTGACGGCGCGCGGCCGCGCGCGGGTGATGCGCATCGCGGCGGCGTTCGCGATCGGCATGACGTCGGGGATCGGCGTCGCGCATGCGGATTGCGTCGCGGATGCCGCGCGGCGGTATCGCGTCAACGCCGATGTGCTGCGCTCGATCGCGTACTACGAATCGGGATTGAATCCCCGCGCGCTGCATCGCAATCGGAACGGGTCGGTCGACGTGGGCCTGATGCAGATCAATTCGGTGCATTTCCCCGCGTTGCGCGATGCGGGCATCGACCGGCGCGGCCTGGACGACGCGTCGGTCAACGCGCGCGTCGGCGCGGCGCTGCTGCGCCGGCAGATCGATCTGTATGGCGCGACATGGCGCGCGGTCGGCGCGTATCACTCGACCACGCCTGAATTGCGAGATCGGTACGCGCGCGCGATTTACGACATCTATCTGGCGCGCCCCTGGGAGAACCGGACCGCGATGCGACAAACGACGCCCGCGAAGGGCGGGCACGCGCCCGCCCTCGTGGTCGAGGCGGTGTCGCTGGAGTGAGGCGCGCGCGTCGCGGCGGATCGCCGTGCCGACGGAATCGGGCGGGACGCGCCGATGCGGCGCGACCTCGGCCGCTTCATCCACCGTCTCGCGGCCCGACTCGTCGGGGCGATCGCCGCCAACGGGCGCGCCCCCGATCGTGATCCGGGGCGCGCCCGTTTCGTCATGCCGCGTCCGGTGCGCCTGATGCGCGCGATGCGTCGCCTGCCGCCGGACGGTGTGCGTCGTCGAGTTCCCGTACCGCCTGCTGGAAGCGGACGAGCGCGTCGGCGCGGTCGGCCGGCGCGGCGGCCGCGATGATGTCGACCGCCTGTTGGCGCGCGTACCCTTGCAGCGCACGGCAATCCGGGCTTGCCGCCAGTTCGGCGCCCATCAGCGCGTACGCCTCGATCCAGAGTTCCGTGCAGACGGGATTCGTTCCCGCGCCGCTCGGCGTGAAGACGCCTTGCCGATCGCTGCCCGGCAAGCCGATCGTGCGCGCCGCGTCGCCGAGCGCGGCGACATAGGCGGACCGCGCGTCGCCCGCACGTGTGGCCGGGTCCATGCAGAACCGGTCTTTCGCCTCGCTGTAGATCGCGCAGAGCGTCGCCTCGCAGACCTGCCGGCCGAATTCCGGATCGCGCTGGATGTCGTTTTTCATTTTGTCGGCGACCTGCCTGGCCGACGCATCGAGAAAATGCCGGATCTCCTGCTTGCGATCGCCGTCCGGGCGGACGCTGCCCACGTAGCGAACGTCCTTCAGCTTGACCCGACCGGATGAGTCGGACGACGCGCCGCAGCGGAACAAACGGCCGAGCGCTTCGCCGATCCTGCTGAAGATGCGCTTGACCTGCTGTGCGAACGATGTGCGCGGCTGCGCGTCGCAACGCTTGACGTGAACACCGAACGAAGTCTTGCTGGTGTGCGTGAATCCGCCGATTCTCGGGTTGTAGGTCATGTCGTGCTCTCGATTGAATGGGAAGGAATCCGGGACGTTCACGACCGCGCGCGATCGGGACGCATCCACGCGAGACGCGAACGAATGACCGGATCGTGAGAATTCTATGAAACGGATCACAGGGACCGATTCCATAAATTGATCATCCGAATCGCCGCGCCGCGCGTGTCATCGCCTGATCGGAATCTGCAAGCCACCGCGGATGAATCTATTCAGCATCGACCTCCATGTCGACAGGCTTGGATGAGGGGTTCGCCGGAGCCGCCGGAAGGCCCGCATCCGATCCCCGGCTCGACACGAAGAGGCCGCCGCTCAGGCGGCCGCCGCGCGCCAGCGGAATTTTCTTGGCGGAACGGAGGCAGTGATGATCAACGTAGAGGCATTCGTCGCGTGCACGCGGTCCGGAAATCGCGTCGTCGTCGCCGGCGGCGAGAGCGGTCCGGTGGCGGCGGTCGCGAAACTGGGCATGAAGGACCGATTGCTGGCCTTTCTCTCGCATGTTCCATTGTTGAAGCACTGCGGCGTCGTCCAGCGCTACGCGGAACAGGTTCGTTTGGAGAATCGCCGCACGCTCGAGGTTTTCGTGCTCGCGCTGTCGAAGCGGTTCGGCGCGGAAGGCGCGAAGGCGGCGTTCGAATACGGTGCGCGGCGTGGTGGCGCGCCGTTGGAACAGCGCACGGTGCGCCACATGGTGTCGATCGCGGAGCATTTTCATGGCGTCGGCGCGGCGAAGCCGTTGGCTCGCCACGTGGTGTTCCGGACCTGGGCGTGTCGTGGGTTCGACCATCCCGGGCATGCGTCGATCACGATCAAGAGCCAGGCGGGCGCCGACGCCGGCCCGAATGTCTACGAGCACGTCAGTTGGTGGCCGGGCCGTCCGGTGAGCGACAAACTCGCCGGGGCGAGCAAGGCGAAGTCGATAAAGGATTATCGGACCGAGAAGCGTTTGGAGATCTCGGACGAAACGGAGAGCAAGCTCCGCGCGGGTAAGGAGGCGCGTGAGCGGATTCTGACGGACGGCTATCGAAACGCGGGCAAGGCCGACCTTGCCCGCGCACGGTTCTTCCCGAGAGCGGGACAGAAGCCTTCCGGGCCCCAGCGCTGGGAACTCAGCGCCCGCAAGGTGTATTTCCCCGCCGTCGGGTTCAACCGGGACAAGGGCGCGCGGGATCAGCCGGGGCGGTTCATGCTGTTCGGCCTGGACGAGGCGGCGATCCTGCGTGACGCGCGCACCGTGAAGCAGGCGGCCGAGACGGGCGAGCTGGGTTATCAAATGGTCAGCACGCAAGAGAATTGCGCGTCGATCGCGCTGCGCGTGCTGCGCGCCGGCGGCGCGGAACGCTTCGTGCCGTACGCGTCGCCGTGGATCTACGAGGACCCGAATCACGCGCATACCTATGCGCAAGCCGTGCAAGCGCGGATCGACGGACTGAATCAGCAGCGCACCGACCTCGCGAGTCACTGCGAACGGCTGGCCGGCGATGCATCCGTCCGGCAAACCTGGCAAGCGTTCGTCGAGGCCGACCCGGCGCGGGAGGACGATGCGTGGATCGGCGGCGGCGACGTGCTTGGCGCCGCCCGCTGGGGTGCGTCGCGACAGGACCGGATCGACGACCACGTCAGACAGGTCGAGCGGATCGGCGCGTACTTCGCCGAGCTGTCCGGCAAACGGCCCGATCGCGCCGGCGCCGATCTCGCCGGCGTGATGACGCGCTGCGCGCCTGCCGCGGGCGACGACGTCGCGGTGCTGACACGCAAGGCACGTGTGTTCGTCGAGACTTTCGCAAGGCACCTGGACACGCCGCCGAAGGACGAACGCAGCGCGCTGCTCAGACTGGCGGCGCATGCGATGGTCGAGCAGATCGAGGCATTCATGTCGATCGCGATCACCGCGTGACCCCCGGCCGCGCCGGACCCGACAAACCCGATGGAGAACTTCAAGCGATGAATACCCCTGCCGAATGGTTGAATGCGCTGAGCGAGAAGGTCTGCCTTCCGCTCGATTTCGATGAGCATGGGCAATGTTTCCTGATGCTCGACGACCGGCTGATGATGTCGATTCGCCGTGTGGACGATGCGGTCGTCCTGTACGGCATGCTCGGCGAATTTCCCGCGCCCGTGCCCGCGTCCCTCTGCATGCGGGTGCTGGCCGAGAACCTCGCGTTGTCGGAGGCGGGCGGCGGCGGCATCGGGTATGACGACGACACGGGGGCGATGATGCTGATCGAGCGCGTCCGGGACGCGGGATTCGGCGCCGACGCATTCGTCGACGCGGTCGCGGCGTTCTCGTCCCGCCTCGAACGCCTGATCGAGGCGCTCGAGGCGGCGGATACCGGCGACGGCGACGCCGACGCCGGCGCCTGGCACCGCCCGCTCGATCCGCGCGCGATCCGCGCGATGCGCGGATGACGGAGCGGGCGTCGCGCGCCGCCGCGTGTCCGACGTGCGACCCGATGTCGCGCCCTGTGTGCGAAACAACGCGCACATGAAACCCATTCGAAACAATCCGGTGACATGTGCGCGTTATCTTCAACAATGGGGCGGGCGCGACGGCGGGCCCGCGTGCATCGCCGGCCGTTGGCGAGCGTGGTTGCGCCGACAGTCGAGAGGACGGTATTCAGGCAATGAAGAGTCGATGATGATCGTGTACAGAAAATGTGAGAAGGTGCTGGTCGTCGACCACCATCCGATCGTCCGCGACGGCATCGAGGTCGTGCTCGGTAAGGCGTATCGGGAGATCGACGTGCGCGGCGCGGCGGACATGGCGGAGGCGGCCGACCGGTGCCGCCTCGATCGTCCGGATCTCGTGCTGTTGGAGCTGATGTTGCCGGGCGACGATCCGCTGCCGGGGATGAGGACGATCCTGCGCGCGCATCCGGGCACGCGGTTCGTCGTCTTCACCGCGCTCCGGTCGGAGGCGCGCGCGGCGGAGGCGATTCGCGCCGGCGCGTCGGGCTATCTGATGAAATGGTGCAGCACGGACGAGATGGTGCGCGCGGTCAGGCGGGTGATGTCCGGCCACGTCCACCTCGATCCGGCGCTCGATGAGGGGAAGGTCGCGTCGGTGTTCGACGGTCGCGCGCCCCGGACGCCCGTCGACGCGCTGACGCCGCGCGAAAAGCAGGTGCTGAAACTCATCGCCGATGGCATGCGCAATCGCGAGATCGCGTTGTTGCTGAACATCAGCACGAAGACCGTCGATTGCCACCGGCACCGGCTGATGCAGAAGCTCGGCGCGAAAAACATCGCCAACGTCATCCACTGGGCGTATCGATACGGCTACGCGGATACCTGCGTGCCCAGGCTGTAGCGCGCGCCCCTTCTTTCAGTCACCTATTCCACGGTTATTCATCATGGCGAAGATGTGCGCGCCCGGCGGCGGAACGCTGCTGCAGTTCTTTTCCACCGACGGCATGCCGCTCGTGCGCGGCGCGGCGTTCTGGCGCGCCCAGGTGTTCCAGTGCGACGACGTGCGGGCCGCCAGCCCCCGGACGTTTCACGGACAGGGTTTCCTGTGCCGATGCGAGCGCGGCCGGTTCGTCCGCTTCCGCGGCGCATCGCTCGACGCCTGGACCCGCGAGGCGGAAACGGGCGCGGCTCCGCTCGACGGGTACGTGACGATCTGCGTGTTGCATGCGGGCACGTGCACGGTCGAGATGGCCGGCTGCCCGGATGCGCGATTTCGCGAGAACGAACTGTTCATGCTTGACGGCGGCCAGCCGATGCGTGTGCATTGGGAGGCACCGTGCTTCAGCGCGCTGCGGCTCGCGCGTTCGTCGGTCGCGCGGCTGCTCGGGTGCCCGGCGATGCATGCGCCGTCTCCCGCGATGTCGTTGCAGGCGACCGGGTTCGCGCCGTTCCTGAGCGCCGAACTGGCGGCGATCGGCGACCGGGGGCCGGCGTTGCCTTCGGAGGAACTCGATTACCTGTTGACGCGCGCGGCCGACCTCGGCCGCGCGCTGCTGCGGGCCGTGCTGTCCGCGCATGCGCATCGCGCCGCGCCGGCACGCGGCGACCGCTTGCGGGCGGCATACCGCTACATCGACCAGCATCTGCATCTACAGGGTTTGACGCCCGATCGGATCGCGCACGCGGTGCACTGTTCGCGCACGCAGCTCTATCGTCTGTTCCGCCGCGAATCGCAAACGGTGACCGCGGCATTGCGCGATGCGCGGTTGACCCGCAGTCTCGGCTACCTGGAACAACCGGGTCTCGCCATCAGCATCGGCGAGATCGCGCATGCGTGCGGTTTTCCTGATCAATCGACATTCGGCAAGCTGTTCCGCCGCCGCTTCGGCAAGACGCCGGGCGAGGTGCGGCGCGCGGTGCGGCGCGGCCCGGCCGACGCCGCGCCGTTCGAGACGGCGGGCGGGGCGGTGACGCCGGCTGCTTGACGGCCGAGCGCGGCCCCGGCGGCACGGCCGGTCGCGTCGTCGTTGCGATGACGCACCGCGTGTTCGCCTTCTTTGGCGCGACCACGCGGCCGCCGCTTGCCCGCCTGCTTCAGCGTCGGCCCCCGCTCGCCTGGCGAGTCGAGCAGGCGTCGCGCGCGGCCGCCGGCGATTGGCGGCCGTCTTGCCTCGCCGACGCGCTTCGTTCATCAAGCAACGCCGATCCGCAACGTCTGCAAGCCGCGCAGGTTGTTGCGCTGATGCCATTCGAGACGGTCGAGATCGATCGGGCGCAACGACGGAAAGCGTTGCAACAGCGATCCGATGGCGATTTCCAGCTCCATCTGCGCGAGCCGCGCGCCGAGGCAGTAGTGGATGCCGCCGCCGAAGGTCAGCGCGGCCTTCGCGTTCACGCGATGGATATCGAGCCGGTCCGGATCCGGAAACACGGCCGGATCGCGATTGGCCGCGCCCAGCAGCATGAAGATCAACGTGCCGCGCGGCAGCACATGGCCTTCCACCCGGATGTCCTCGAAAACGGTGCGCACCACCATCTGGACCGAACTGTCGTAGCGCATGCATTCGGCCACGCCCGAGGGCACGAGCGACGGCGCGGCGATCAATTCCGCGAGACGTTCCGGGTTGCGAAACAAGGCGACCATCGCATTGCTCATGGTGTTCGACGTGGTCTCGTGTCCGGCGACGAACAGCAACACCACGTTGGCGATCACTTCCTTCTTGTTGAACGTCTCGCCGTCGTCCTCCACGGTCAACAGGGACGAGATCAGATCGTCGCCGGGCCGCCGGCGCCGTCGCTCGATCACGTCTTCGAAATACGCTTCCAGTGCCAGCGCGCCGTCGTTGGCCTCCTGGAGCCGGGCGTCGTCGATCGGGGCCAGGTCGAGGGCCGAGGCGACGCGGCTTGCCGCTTGGCCGAGCCTCGCGCCGTCGTCGAACGGGATGCCGAGCAGCCGGCAGATGATGTTGAGCGGCAGCGGCAGCGCATAGTCGGCGACGAGGTCGAACTCCGCTTTTCCGGCGATCGCATCGAGCAGTTCGCGCGTCGACGCCTCGGTGATCGCGCGCAGGTTCTCGATCTGCCGCGCGTTGAACGCCTTCATCAACAATGTGCGCAGGCGGGTGTGCGCCGGCGGATTCATCATCAGGAACATCCGGCTCAGCACGTCGAACACGGGCATGCCCATCCTTGCCTCACCGTAGCGCACGCGCACGCTTTGCAGATAGGTCTTGCCGACCGAGCGTTCGCGCAGCAGCGCGTTGATCAGCGCGTAGTCGCCCGTCACGCGAATGTTCGGCGCGATCTCGAGCAGCGGACCCTTGGCGCGTAGTTGGGCGTAGAGCGGATAGGGATCGGCGAAGAAGGCCGGGGATGAGAACGTGGAGAAATTCATGAGATGTCCTCGAAGGGCTGGAGAGTGAGGCACGGCCAAATGGTAGCGGCAACCGGAGTCGAACGGAGGCGGCGCGCCATTGAAAGCGCGTGGGATTTCAGGCGACGCGCGGCGGTCTGTTTCAACATCCGAACCCATGCGCGGGCCGGGTGAGCGGAACGGCGCTCGATGGGCCGACGTCGCGGCGTCCACGGCCGATGCTCGCCGCACCGCGCGCATGCGTCATCTTGAAGCCGCGATCGGCGCGGTGAACGCGCCGCGCCGGAATGATCGAAGTGGTTCGGAGGCGTCGTGTCGTCCATCGTCGGCGTTCGGTCGGGAATCGGTGCCAGTGGCGCGGCGGCGGCGGCACGCACGCCGTCGCCGCCGCGCCGCGCGCTCATGGCCTATCGGCGTCGAGCAAGTCGGGCGGAGTCGCGTCGCCCCAGCACGCGCCGATGCGGCGCGGCAGCGCGTCGACGGGGGAGGACGACGCGCGCGCCGCCGCGTCGGACGGCCGCGGGGATGAGGACGCGGCGTCCCTGTCCGGCTCGCCGGGCGGGATCGACAGCCGCTTTTGACGCGCGACGTCGTCGCGCCGCGTCCGTTCGAGCGCGTCGATTCGATCGACGTGCGCGATCAACGCGTCCTGTCCGGAGAAGCTGTAACGCACGTCGATGTAACGGACGCCGAGGTTCGCGAGCCGCGCCTTCGACTGCGGGAAGTCGCGCGGCGTGAAGCGCCGCACGCCATAGCGGAAGTCCTGGACGAAGCGCGCGATGCCGAGCGGTCCCGCATAGCGGCGCACGAGCGTGACGCCGTCGAACGCGATGCGCAGCGTCGCATCGCCGCATTGATCGGGCCGCCAGTCGATCTGTTCCGATACCCGGAAGTTGTAGTTCGTCAGCGTCCGCGTCTGCGGCGTACATTGCAGCGTCAATACGGTCTCGAAGGGTTTCGCCTTGGCTTCCGGGTTGACGTCGGTCGGCTGCGCGACGATGCCGATGTGCGCGGTCTGCGCGTTGAGGGCGTCGAGTTGCCGGCCGAGCGCCGCGATGCGTCCGTCGAGTTCGGCGGCGGCCTGCTGCCGGGCCTGCCGCTCCGCGTCGCGCCGCGCTTGGGCGACGCGACGGGCGGCGGCGTCGTCGAGCATCGGCAGGAACGCGTCGGTGAACGGCAGGCGGTAGCCGAGGGTCTCGACCGCCGACGCGCGTACCGCGCCCAGCCGCACGAACGGCTTGGCCGGTCCGTCGACGAACGACCAGATCGCGCCTTGCGCGCCGTATAAGCGGTCGCTCGCGTCGTCCTGCGTCGCCGCGCGCTTGAGCGGCCACAGCACGTCGCGTTCCCAATCCTGCTGCAGCGCGCAGGATGCCTGCCGCTCGACGTACTGGATCACCGTATGCAGCGGCCCGCCGACGAGCCGCCAAGCGATGTCGCCGCCCACGCCGCGATCGCCGGCGAGTCGCTTGACGTCGCGCAACGCGTCGACCGAGGTGCGCAGCGCGGAAGCCTCGACCGCGGGATCGGCGCCGAAGCGGTGAAAATCGGCCGCGAGCCGGTAAGCCGTGCCGGGGCCCGACAGCGCATCGACCGCGAGTCCGGCGACGCGCTTGTCGTATTCCACCAGCGCGGCGCGCAGCGCGGCGTCGTGTTCCAGCGTGAGCAAGCCCAGCGCGGGCGCGCCGCCGAGCGTCTCGCGCAACGCCTGGCCGCCGCTGCGCGAAATCGAACCGAGCATCGCGCCGAGTCCGCCCGGCGCGGGCGTGTGCGCGGAGACGGCCATGCGCGTCGCGGTTCGGGCCAGGTCGAGCCACGGCGGCAACGCCTCGCTTCGTGTCGCGTCGAACTCCTGGTTGAGCCGCGCGAGCAGGGACGTGAACGGATCGCGGCGGCCCGCAATCCGGTCGATCACGGTTCGCCATTGGGCTTCCGTCGTCAGCAGTTGCTCGCCTCGCGGGAAGCGCGCGGTGAAATCGCGCCAGGCGTCGATGCGCTGCGCCCGGTACCACGCGTCGAACGCTTCGCGATGGAACGCGAACTTCGGCCGGTTCGCCACGGCGTGCGCCATGTCGTCGAGGAACGCGTCGAGCGTCGGTCGGTACGCGGCGGTCAGCGCGGCGGGCACGCGGATGGCGCGCAACGCGGGCGCGGGTTGGCGCGCGGCGGCGGCCGGCCAGAAATCGGCGAGCGTGACGTCGCGCGGCGGCGCGGCATCCGGGAGATCGAGCAGCCATGCGCCGTTCGGATCACGGTACGCGAGCTGTTCGAGCCGGGCCTGCGCGGCGCCGGCGCGCGAGGCCAGCGCACCGTCGTCCGGCGCGCTCCATGCGATATGGGAGACCGTCAGCGCATCGAGCAGCGGCGACAGGTCGTCGCCGGGCCGTTCCGTCCCGTTTCCGGCGACGCCGCCGGGACGCGAACCGACGACGGTCGGCGCGGGCATGCGCGCCAGCGTCGCGAGGGTCGCGCCGCGTTGGCGCGCCTGGATCAGGTTCACGTAGCGGACCAGGTTGCTGATGCGCGCGGCGACAGGGCGAACGTCGGGCGCGAGCTTCGCGGTGAAATCCTGCGTCGGACCATAGAACAGCCGATCGGCGAACGGCTCGATCGCTTGCCGGTAGTGCGCGACGTAGCGGCCCTTGAGTTCCGCCTCGAGTTTGCCGACGGGCGTGGGGCCGGCC
>NZ_JAWJWL010000001.1:42230-252014 GCF_034721475.1 Burkholderia alba
CGGGCGTCGCGCCGGCGAGCCGGCGCGGAAACCGGGGGCCGTCGGGCCGGTCGATCGCGGCGAGCGCGCGGGCGATGCGATCGAGCGTCGCGGCATCGCGCGCGGGATCGCCGGTGTATCGGGGATGTGCCGGATAGGCTTGACGGAGCAGTTCGATGGTCCGCACGTCGACGACGAACCACGCGGTCATCCACGACCCGATTCCGACGCAGGCGAGCAGCCACGCCGCGAGGCCGATGCGTCGCGTGGTTCGGCGACGCCGGCTCGGCTGCTCGACGGGGCGCGACGCATCGCGATCCCGCGGCAGCAGGCGGGCGAAAACGTCGTGCAGGAACAGGCCGGCGTCCTCGGGGCGGTGGAGCGGCGCGGCGTCGAGCTGTTCGGGCAACGTCGACGAGCGCGCGCCGCCTGTCTGGCGGCCGCTCGCGAACAGCAGACCGCGCAGGTACGGCGTTTCCTGATAGACGTTCGGGCCGAATGCCGCGCGCGCGAACGTGTCGAGCGGCGGCCGCAGGCGGGCGAGTTCGTGCGGCAGCAGCAGCGCGCCCGGCGACGGCGGCCCGCCGCGCGCCCATAGCGTCGTCCGCAGCGCGCCCAGACGGTCCGCGACGCTGTCGAACGCGTGCGCGACGAATACGGTCGCGTCGTGATCGCCGAGATAGCCGAACGCGCGCTCTCGATCCGCCGGCGCGAGTTGCGCGGCCCATTCCTCGAAGCCGTAGAGGCGATCGCACTGCGTGACGAGCAGGTAGACCGGGAAGCGTTGCTCGAACAAGCGGATCAGATGTTCGAGTCGTTCGCGGATCGCGCAGCCGTCGCTCGTCAGCGCGTCGCGGTCCGCGTCGAGCAGGCGCGCCGCGTCGAGCGCGACGACGACGCCGTTGATCCCGCCGCGCGAACGCGTGCGGCCGAGTTGGTCCAGCACCGCGCTCCACGCGCGTTGGTCGGCGTCGGGCGCGCCGGGATCGGCGAAACGGCCGGCGAGATCGAGCACGATCGCGTCGTCGAAGCACCACCAGTCGCAGTCCTCGGTCGGTTCGACGTGCGCGGCGTGATCCGCGCGCCGCAGCGGCGACGCGAGGCGCGCGCGGGCCAGCGCGGTCGTCTTGCCCGCGCCGGAGCGGCCGAGCACGAGGTACCACGGCAACGCGTCCAGCGGCCGGCCGCCCAGCCGCGACGACGGCGCGGCGCGCGCGAGGGCCGCGACCGCGGCGCGCCAGCGCGCGGCCAGCCGGGCTTCCGGCGCGTCGCCGCCGGTCAGCCGTTCGGACGCGTCGAGCCGCGCCAACTGCCCGCGCGCACGGGCGGCGCGCAGCGCGCGCCGCGCGTAGCGGCACAGGAACCAGCCGCCGAGCCCCGCGCAGAACAGGGCGACGGCGAACCATTGCGGCCAGTCGAAATAAAGCGCGACGGCCCAACTGAAGAGTGCGAGCGCGAGCAGCGCGACGACTCTGAAGAGCAGCATACCGATGGTTTTCATCGCAGTTTCGAGAGAGTCGAGTCGACCATGTGCAGGATGACGACGTGATAGAGCAGACCGATCGACAACAGGATCGCGAGCGGCAGCCCGAAGTCCAGGCCGGCGCGCGCGAGGCGGCGGCGCGTGCGGGCGCGGCGCGCCGCGTCGGGCGATTCGCCGCCCGCATAGGCGGCCGGAAACGGCGGCTCGCCGTCGGCGGATGCGTCGACGCCGAGCTTGTCCAGCGTGCGCCGCAGAATCGCGTCCAGCGGCTGGCCGTCGGGGTCGTAGCCGTAGCGGCCGCGAAAGCCGAGCCGCAGGCAGAGCAGGTAGATTTCCAACACCGGCGCGCGGGTGGCGTCGAGCGCTTCGAGGCGCTCGAAGAACCCGACGCCCGCATGCGACGTGTCGAAATAGCGCTGCTGCAACAAGTGCGGCGTCCAGTGGGCGGCTTGCGCCCAACGGCTGTTCAGCACGGCTTCGTCGATCCACGCGCAGGCGGCGAACAGCGCGTCGTCGACGTCGGTGTCGTCGATCCCGGCGCGCGCCGCGTGGGCGCGCGCGCTTTCGATCTGCGCGTCGAGCCACATCGCCGCTTCGGCGGCCTCGCCGCGCGGGTGCTGCGTGAGCTGCCGCGCATAGGCGAAGAGCGGCATCAGCGAATCGGAGAGCCTCGTCATGCTTGCCTCACCGCGGCGAACTCCGCGTGCAGATCGTCCGGCGCATCGAGCCAGCGCAGCGACAGACGGCCGTCGCGGCGGATCGCGTCCCACTGCCGGCCGGTCTGCTCGATCCGGAAGTACTGCGCGCGGCCGCGGCGCGGCAAGCCGCGCGGCGCCTCCGGCAGGCGGGTCAGCGCGACCCCCGGCAGCGCGAGCGCGGCCAGTTGCGGCATCTCGTCCGTCGCCGCGACGCGGCCGCCGTGCAGGAAACGTCGGGCGAGCGCGTCGGGGTCGCCGTCGGCGCGGATCACCAGATAGCAGAGATGGCGCGCGCCGAACAGATCCGGCGGGAGTTGCACCGATCGCTGGTCGGGCGCCTGCGCGCCGTCCGGCTCGAACGTCGCGGCGAACTCGGGGCCGACCGCGATTTCGTCGAGCAGATGGTCGATCAGCGCGTGCGCGCGCGAGAAGCACGCGCCGAGATCGCGATGATCGTAGCCGGGCAGGCCACCCTGCGCGTCCTGCGTTTCGCCGAGCATGTCGAAGCGCTCCGAGAACGTGCTCAACTCGCCGACGATTTGCCGAAGCGCGCCGTAGACCGTCCACGGATGCAGCCGATCGCATTCGGCGAGCTGGAACAGCATCGGACCGAAGCGGTTCAATGAGCGCAGCGCGAGCAGGAACGCCAGGTAGCTCGCGTCGAAATCGGCGTGCCGCATCTCCCGTGGGCTCTTGTATTGCTGAAGCCGTCGGGCGCGGCCCGCGAGTTCGTCGCGGATGCAGACGAGCCGGGCGAGCAATTTCGGCGAGCCGGACATCGCGTAGCAAGGCGGCACGAAGTCGTCGTCGAGGCACAGGCGGTCCCCATCGCGCACGATGCGGGCGATCGGGATCGTTTCATGGTCCGCGAACGCATCGCGTTCCGGCTCGAAGATGATCTTCAGCACGTGCGTGAGCGTGCGAAGCGGCGCGGGCGGATGATCCGAATAGAGATCGCCGACGTCGTCGCCGACGGGCAGCGTCGCATAGCGGGTCGGCGCGTGCGGCAACGCGTCCGCCGCGGACGCGATCGTCACGTTGTTCGCGTCGCGCGCGAGCCGTTTCAGCGCGACGTGGACGAGCAGCGGGCGGTCGCCGTCGAGCCACGCGGGGTCGAACGGACGGGCGGCGACGACGGCGTTGCCGGGATAGACGACGTGACTGCGGTCGGCGAACAGCAAGCGCGCGGAACGGATCTCGACCACGCGGTTGTCGATCGCCGGCTCGGCGAGCGCGAGCGCCCCGACGCCCCAGAAGTGCGGCAGGCCGGCCGCGAGCCAAGGCTCGGCGCGGTGCTGCTGATGCAGGTCGGCCTGTTGAAAGTGTTGCGGCTGCAGGAGCATGCCCTGATGCCAATAGACGTTTTCCATGTCGTTCATGTCGGATGCCGGGGTTACCGTTTGGGCGGCGCGTCGCCGGCGTCGCGTGGCGGCAAGGTCAAGACCTTCGCGCCGTTGTCGAGCGTCGCCCATTCGCGCGCCCCCGGCGGGGGCAGGGTCAGGCGCGTCGCGCGCGCGTCGGTGATGCTTTGCGCGCCCAGTCGCAGCTTCAGTTCCAGCACGCTCGGCGCGGCGTGATAGACGGACGTGAACCAGCCGTGCTTGTCGACGGCCAACGGCACTTCATAGAGCCGCGTCGCGCGCGGACCGTCGAAGTCGTAGTAACCGGCGACGATGCCGACGTAGCGCGTCTGCTGCGCGCGGTCGATCGACAGCGCGATGCGCGCGCCCGGTTTGACGACGTAGCGCGTCGTCTGGATGAAGCCGGTCGCCGCCACGCCGGCCGCCAGCGCGACGCGCAGCCGGTCCGGATCGTCGGCGAGGGTGCGGAACGTTTGCGCGTCCGCGCCCTGGAAGATCGTGAGCAGCAGCGTGTGCGGCGCGCCGAGGTAGGTGTTCAGACTCGGCGACGCGTCGACGTCGAAACGCAGCGCATCGGGCGCGTAGTCCCAGTGCGTGTCGGCGCGCGCCTGTTCCTCGGTGACGCCCGCGGCGCAGGCGGTCAGCGCGATCGACACGATGAGCAGGGTCAGCGCGGCGACGGCGCGGGCGCCTGCCGCGGAACGGCGCGAGGCCGCCGGCGTGAAGGTCGTGAATGCGATCATGGCGGCCCTCAGCTCATCGCCATGACTTTTTGTTGGCTGGGCTGCAGCACGACGCCGGCGGCATTGCCGTCGTTCTGCTTCGTCGGCGTCGTGAGCCTCACGACCGGACTGCCTTCGAACTTGACCTTCGTGCTTCCCGCCGTGAATTCGACCTTGCCCATGATCTTCCTGGACATCACGCCGCCGACGCTGCCGGGCTGGTCGCCGTTCGTCATCGGGATCGTGGATTTCTTCGTGAGCGCAGGCGCGCCGCAGACGAGCACCTTCATCGTGATCGACGCGCCCATCGGCGGCATGCCGGTGTTCGGGTAGGGGATCGGAACCGGACCGGCGGGGGTCGGCGTCTCGCAGACGTCGACGGGACACATGCACAGCCCGGAGGCCGCGGTGACAATGAACATGATGGAACTCCGCAATAGAAAATGGGAAATCAGCCGAGATCGATGCGCGCGCCGTCGATGCCGACTTGGCGGTCCGCGAGCAGCGTCACGTCGCGGGCATGCAGATGCGCGCGTTCGTCGACTTGCCAGCGGATGCGTCCGGCGCGGGTGTCGTCGACGCCTCGCACGCGGCGAAAGCAATGGCCGAGCAGATGCCATGCCCGATCGAACACGCCGGTGAAGCGTTGCGCGACGAGACGGGCGTCGCGCGCGCGGCCGTCGACCGACTCGGCCCGGATGTCGAGCCGCGCGGCGGACACCCGGGCGCGCCCGGCGCTCAGATCGATGCGCGGCGCATCGGCGTCGATCCGGTCGCGGGCCGCGAGCGCGATGCGCGATGCGTCGATGCGCAGTCCGTCGACGCCCGCTTCGAGCGCGACGCCGCCGGGCAGCGCCAGCGTCGCGAGCGGCGCACCGCCGCGCGCGAGCACGGTCAGCACATAGGCGTGCGCCGAGCCGGCGTCGTCGAAGCCTGCGTCGCCGGACATCGATGGCGTGACCGGGGAGCGCCAGATCAGCACGAAATCGCCGACGTCGGGCGCGAGCAAGCAACCGGCGGCGCGGCGCGCGCGGACCATCGGATCGTCGAACAGCAGCCATTCGCCGACGCGGCCGGCGACGCGCGCCGTGTGCAGCGACGGATCGGCGGCTCGCGGCGGCGCGCTCGCCGAGTCGGGTGGAGGCGAGGCATGCCTCGGCGGGGGCGAGTGGCGGGGCGTCATGATTGATGCGCGGTCCATTGCTCCGCCCGCGCGAGCCCGGGGTCGGTCGGGCGTGCGCCGCGCTTGCGCGCGCCTTCCCAGCGGGTGGCGCGGTCATCGACGTTGTGCAGGTTCGCATGCGAGAAGTCCGCGCCGGAGCAATCGGCGCGCGACAGGTTCGCGTGAGAAAAATCGCAGTAGACGAAGCATCCGTCCGCGAATGTCGCGCGCTCGCAATCGGCGTGCGAGAACAGCGACAGGCGTGCGTCCAGTCGGCTCGCCCGCGCCGCGCCCAACTGCACGCGCGTGAAATCGGCCTGGTCGAACGTCGCGCAGGTCAGGGTCGCGCCGACCAGCGAGGCGCCCGCGAAGCGCGTATGCCGGCCCTGCGCGCCGATCAGCGTCGCGCGCTCGAGATTGGCGTCGAAGAACAGGGTCTGCATCAGCGCCGCGCCGCCGAATTCGCTGCCGGACAGATCGGCGCGACAGAAATGGGTCATCGTCAGGTCGCAACGTTCGAGGCGTTGCCCGCTCAGATTCGCGCCGGTGAAGAGCGCGTTGGTCAGTCGAGCGCGCTCGAAACACGCGGTGGACAGGTCGGCGTCCATCGCGGCGAACCGTTCCAGTTCGGCGCCGGTGAAATCGGTGCGCGCGAAGCGGCAATCGACGGCTTCGCTGCGCGACAGCTTCGCGTTCGCGCATCGCGCGTCGGTGAAGTCGCATCCGTCGAACGTCGAGCGCGCCCAGAGCGCGCCGGTCAGCGTCGCGTCGGCGAGATCGACGCCGGTCATCGTGAAGGCGTTGCCGGTCGTCGCCCGCAGGCTCGCGGCGCGCAGCGCGACGTCGTGCCAGCTCGACGCGTCGAGCGTCGCGCCGTCGACGCGCGCGTTCGTCAGATCGCAATCCAGCCAGCGCGTCCCGTCGAGCCGCGCGGCCGACAGATCCGCGCCGCGCAGGGTCACGCGCTCGAACGTGCAGTCGGACAGATCGCGGCACGACAGGTCCGCCTGTGAGAGATCGACGCCGGACAGCGTCCGGGTGTCGGCGAGGGCGGCGAGCGCCGCGTGAAGAAGGTCGGGCATCGGCATGATCGGTGAGGTCAACGGGAGGGCGTGAGTTCCGGGCGCCCCTCGACGACGAGCACGGTGCGCGCGATGTCGGCGCCGTCGAGCTGCGATGTTTCGAGGGCCGTGCCGTAGCAATCCACGCCGTACAGGTTGCTGGATTGGAGTTGCGCGCCGGCCAGCCGCGCGCGGCGCAGCGACGCGCCGAACAGATTCGAGAAACGCAGGTCCGCGTGATTCAGATCCGATTTGGACAGATCGGCATGCCGCGCGCTCGTCAACGTCAGCTGCACGCCGCTGGCGGCCGCGCGGACCAGGCTCGCGCGATCGAGCGTCGCCTTGTGCAGGTTCGCGTGATAAAGGTCGACGCCGTCCCAATTCGCGTCGTCGAGCGTCGCGAGGCTCAGGTCCGCCTGGGCGAAGCAGGTCGATGCATCGGCGCGCGAATGGCGCAGCGACGCCGAGCGGAATCGCGCGTTCGGTGCGTGCGCGCCGAACCATTCGACGCCGTCGCACTGCGCGGACGCGAAGGTCGTCCCCGCCAGCTTCGCGGCCTGGAAGCTGGCTTTCGGCAAATGGGCCGACGTGAAATCGGCCGCGTCGAGCACGCAATCCGCGAAGCGCGCGGAAGTGCCTTCGAGCCGCGCGGCGGCCAGCCCGGTCATCGTGCTGCCGTCGAACTGCGTGTGCGTGCAGCGGCCGTCCGTCAGCGACGCTTGCGTGAAGTCGCCGCCGCTGAAGTCGGCGCGGTCGAGCGTGGCGCAATCCAGCACGGCCGCGCGGCACGATGCGCGCGGCGCGGACGCGTCGACGAACGATGCGGCGCGAAGGTCCGCGCTCGCGAAATCGGCGTGCGGCAATATTGCGCGTTCGAACGACGCGCCCGCGAGCCGGCTGCCCGTGAAGCGGGTCCGGTCGAGGCGCGCGTCGCGGAAATCCGCGTGCTCCAGGCAGGCCGACGATAGATCCAGGCCGCTGAGATCCAGCCCGGCGAACCCGAGTCCGCGCGCGTGGCGCTCGATCACCCATTCGCGCGTCGGCGGTCGAGCGGTGGATGCGTCGTCGGAGGGCGGCGCGGCCGGAGGCGGCGGTGCGCCGCCGGCGGCGGCCGGGTCGACGCGCGGTCGCGGGTCGGGCGATTCCGTCGTGTCGGCCGGCGCGGGTTCGGCGAGCGCCGCGAGGCTTGCCGTCAACGCCTCGACGTCGAGCGGCGCCTCGTTCGGGTCGAGTGCATCGAACGAGGCGGCGAGCGCGGCAAACTCGGGCCGGTCTTGCGCCATCGTCCGCCACGCGGCGCGCGGCGCGGCGTGCTGTGCGACGAGCGCGCGGGCCTCCGCGTCGGCCTGCCGAAGCAACGCGCCGAACGCAGGGTCCGACGCATCGGAGGCAAGCGGCGATGCGGCGGCATGGGGATCGGCTGCCCCGGGGAATGCGCCGTACTGGGCGTGCCACTGTTCCGCCTGGGCGTCGAGTTCGGCGGCCAGCGCGGCCAATTCGTCCAGATTCAAGTTGGCCGGCGCGTCGCGAGCGGGCAGCAGTCGCTCGATATCCGCGTCGGTCAGGCCGCGCTCGGCGAGCAGCGCGTCGGTTTGGGCGTCGAGCGCGGCGGCGGCCTGTACCAGCGAGGATAGATCGGGCGCGGGGGCTTGCGGATCGATCCCGTGATCGTCCCCCGCCTCGACGCCGGCCTCGGTCTCGGCGGCGAACAGGGCCGCCGAGGCCGGCGCGGCGGCGTGAACGGATTCGACGCGCGGATCGGGGTGCTCCGTCGTCGGGCGATTCAAGTAGGCGTCGTCGGGCAACGGCGGCGCGTCGGCGTGCTCCCAGGCAGCGATCAGACGCACGACGTCGTCGCCGTCCTCGTCGTCGATCAGGACGGTCCCGCGATACAGCACGATCCCGCAACCCTCGCCGGGGAGCAGCCACACCGTTTCCGCGCGCAGCGGGCAGACATCGACCCGCGGCGCTCCATCGACCGAGCGTTCGACGAAGCAGCGGGCGCGAATGCGCGGCAGCGCCCCCGTCATGATGGATTGCTCGGCGTGCAGGTTGACGAGTTCGATGATTTCGCCCTCGCGCCAGAACGCGGCGATGCGCTGATCGCGGGGCGCGGTATGGAAGTAGTCCGCGCGCGTGCCGGCGGGCAGATGAGGCCAGTGCTCGGCTTGCCAGCGTGCGTCGAACGCGCCGAGATGCCGGGTGCGCTCGGGGTCGGACGGCGGCCGCGCGTGGAACTCGGCGAGCGCCGCGTGCGTCGGCGTGTCGATCAAGCGCGCCTTGCAGGCCGCGCCGATCCGGGCGCGCACCGCCACCGGCGTGCGCGTTGCGCGCGCGGGTGCGTGGGCTTGGCCGTACACGAGGAACTCGCCCGAGGGTTTCGGAAAACCTTCGTCGAGCGGCGCGTCGTCGCCCAGCGCTTGCCGCGCGATGCGCCAGAGGTCCGCTTCGGTCGCGAGATCGGCGGGGCCGACAGGCGTGTCGCGTAGCGGAAAGCAGGCGAGCGCGCCGATCGACAGCCGGTCGACACCGTCGAAGCGGAAGGTGCGCGGCAGTAGCGCGAGCGTGTCGGGTTTGATGATTTTCATGATGGGAGAGGAAAGCGCGGACGCATCAGCCGAGCTGGATCAGTTGGCCGTCCAGCTTCAGCGACGCGCTACCGTTCAACTTGAGATTCGTCGCGCGCACGTCGACCGCGCCGTCGCTGCCGAGCTTGAGCGACGCCGATCCGCACGCGGCGGCGAACTTGCCCTCGTCGAGTTCGACGCTCGATTTGCCCGCCTCGATGCCGACCTTGGTCTCGCGAAGATCGAGCTTCGTCTTGTCCTGCGCATGCGACAGCGTGAGACCGTCGGCGGTCGCGACGAGCCGGTTGCCTTTGAAGCCCAGCTCCGCGTCGGACGCGCCGATGCGCACGGCGCTCAGATTTTTCGTCTGCTTCGCGAGTTTCTGCTGCAGGTTGTCGCTCTTCAGCGCGAGCAGCTTCTTCTTCGCGTTCAGTTCGACGAGCTTGGCTTCCTTGACCTTGATGGCGACCGCCGCGACCGCTTCGCCCGGCGACGGCGGGGTCGGCACGAGGGCGCTCACGCCGAACGCGTTCTGATTGGTCGACAGCACTTCGTTCTCGGAGATGTCGGCCTCGAGATCGGCGATGTCCTTGATGCAGGCGTCGAGATCCTTGCGCAGGCCGATCAGGTCCTTGAGATCCAGCTTGGTCGCCGGATCGGCGGGCACCGCGCACAGCACGGCGTCGGCGGCGTGCAGATGGGCGTGCTTCGCCGCCTCGACGCTCCAGCGGCCCTTGCCGACGCTCATGGCGACGTCGGCCGCGCCGGGGCCCTTGCCGTGCGTCGACCACGTCACGCCGTCGACCGTCAGCGACATCCGGGTCGCGTGCGTCAGGTCCTTGGCCGCGAGACCGATACCGTGCTTGCCGAGCGACAGATCGGCGACGAGCGGCAGCGCCGCCTGCATTTTCGCGATGTTCGTCAGCAGCACGCGGGACGTCGTCATCAGGGTGGTGCTGACGGCGGTCGCGCCGACGAACTGTCCGGCGGATACGCCGAATCCCGCCCACGGCAGATCGGCGACCGCGCCGCCCTTGATGAGTCCCGCCGCCGTCGCCGCGGAGGCGGCGTTCGCGAGGCCCGACACGATCATGAACTTGCGTACGGTGCTTTTCAGCTTGTCGAGTTGCTTCTGCAGCAGCGCGGAGGCGTCCTGGCCCGCCGAGAGCCGGATCGCGCGCGTCGCGGATTGCCGGTGCAGCGTCTGCAGCAGATTGGAGGCGCTGTCGTTGATCTCGTAGGTGCGGCTGCCCGGCAGCATCCAGCGCAGGTTGCCCTGCAGCGTCGTCAGGAAATTCGCGCTGACGTCGAGGCTGTTGCGCACGCCGACATAGACGTCGGTGTCGCCGCCCATCGATACCGTGCACTTGAGCCCGCCGGAAAACCGGTACGCATTGCCGAGCGAAAAGTCGAACTTGTTGCCCGACGTGAGCAGCGCGAGGCCGTCGGCCGGGCCGACCGCGCCGAGGCCGATATGGTTGTTCGGCGCGTGCAGCCAAGTCGCCGCGCCGCTGCCGTCCTTCATGTAAAGCTGGTTGTGTTCGGTCAGAATGCGGTGCGCGGTCGGATTCTTGCGCGTCACGACGCTTTCGTGCGACGAGTTCGGCACCGCGCCGACGATGACCGGGCGGTCGGGGTCGCCGTCGTCGAACGCGATCTTCACCTCGGTCTTCTTGAGCAGCGGCAGATGCATGCCGCGATCCCGGCCCGCGAACGGCGTCGCCATCCGGATGCGCGCGGAACCCTTGTTCGCCGGGTGCGCGGTGCGCGCGAACGGAAACCGCACCTTGTATTGGCCATACTCGTCCAGCTCGGCGAGCTTGCCGCCGCCCTCGCCGTCGACCGTCGCACTGACGACGCCGGCCGCGCGCGGCTTGGGCGTGATGCGCGGCGCTCGGAACTGGACGTCGGCGGGAATCGCCTCGAATGCGACGCGATAGACCTGATCCGCCGGCACCGGGCCGAGCGGCGCATCGAGATCGGGAAACAGCAGGCTGGCCTGCGATCCCCGGTGCGAGATCGAGATCACCTGATAGCGGCCGTCGAAATCCGCGCGATAGTGTCCCGCGAGCGCGATGAAGCCGCCGGCCCGCAGGCCGGTCGCCGTCGCGTCGCCGATGAAGCGGCGGCCCTCGCACAGCAGCGCTTCCGCCCGCAGCTTCGCGTAGCGGCGGCCTTCATCCTTCGTGTGAAAGTGTTCGTCGCCGGACACCCGCTCGCCGACGCCGTCGCGCGCCACCGGTTCGCGGATCTCGAGCGACAGATCGGCTTTCCGATAGTTGAAATCGCGCAACACCACCTCGCGCGGCAGCGGCTGCATCCGGCAGGAGAACGCCTGGACGCGATCGGGTTCGACGCCGGTGTCGAAGTCCGTCGACGGCAGATAGCGGAGCGCGAGGTCGTCGGACGGCCCGGGTTGATGGCGGCGATCGTCGACGATGACGAGCGTGTCGCGCCGGCCGTCCTGCTCGAAGTAGTAGTAGAGGCCTTCCTTCTCCATCCAGCGCGACAGGAAGTCGAGATGCGTCTCGTCGTACTGGCAGACGAAGCTGCGCTTGCGGTACGCGCGGCCGTGGCGGAGCCGGTAATCGCGACTGCCGAACGACGCGTCGCGCAAGACTTTCCTCACGATGTCCGGGATCGTTTGTTCGTTCAGGTAGACGTCGGACACGCGGTACAGCGACAGGCGCCAAAGATGCGGCACCAGCACCGCGCGATAGACGGTGTAGCCCCGGAAGTCGTTCAACTGCTCGAATTCGGCGAGCACGCCGGAATAAGGCGCCGCGAGCGCGTCGCCGTACGGCGGACGAATCGTCAGCGTCGCCGTGCGGCTGAGCATCCGGGCGAGGTCGATGCGCGATTCGGCGCTGACGAGCGTCAGCTCGAAACGGTACGGTTGCGAGAGCGCCTCGCGCCCCGTCAGGTCGACCACCGCGAAGGTCGCGTCGTGATACGCGTCGCTGACGAACTCGAAACGCCGGCGGGCCGGCGCCCACGCGGCGGCGCGCGCGGCGTCCGGATCGTGTTGGAGGGACGTGGACATGCAATCTCCTGGAGGGCGAGGCGGCGTCAGCCGTCGGTGGACGCGTCGGGCGACACGACGAAGCGGCCGTCGGCCGCGACCGAGAGGCGCAGCGCGGCAGCGGGCGAGCCGTTCTCCGCGCCGATCAGGATCTGTTGCGCGATCGCCGGAAGGACGTGACGTTGCAGGACGAGATCCACGTCGCGGGCGCCGGATTCGGGTTCGGTGCACCCCCCCGCGACGTGTGCGACGACGGCGTCGTCGTGAATGATCGTCGTCGCGTGCTGCGCGGCGACGCGCTTCACGATGCGTTCGAGCTTCATGCGGGCGATGCCGGTGAGCGTGTCGGGCGCGAGCGTCGCGTAAGGGATCGCCGTCATCCGCGCGAGCAGCGCGGGCTTGAAGTGACGCGACAGCGCGGGGCGGATCGCCGTGAGCATCGTCGCGGCGTCGGGCCGGGGGGCGGCCGCGTCGAGATCGGCGATCGCGGCCGCGCCGAGATTCGAGGTCACGAAGATCACGGTGTTGGCGAAATCGACTTCCTTGCCCTCGCCGTCGGACAGCGATCCCTTGTCGAACACCTGATAGAAGAGGTTCAGCACGTCGGGATGCGCCTTCTCGGCTTCGTCGAGCAACACGACCGAATACGGACGCTGACGCACCGCCTCGGTCAGCATGCCGCCCTCGCCGTAGCCGACATAGCCGGGCGGCGAGCCGATCAGCCGGCTGGTGTCGTGCCGCTCCTGGAATTCGCTCATGTTGACGGTCACGATGGAGCGCTCGTCGTCGAACAGGGCGTCGGCGACCGCGAGCGCGGTCTCGGTCTTGCCGACGCCCGACGGACCCGCGAGCAGGAACACGCCGAGCGGGCGGCGCGGATCGTGGACACCGGCCGCGCCGGTTCGAATCGCGTCGGCGATCTGTTCGATCGCGTGATCCTGGCCGTGAATGCGCTGCTTGAGCGTGTCGGCGAGCCGCAACAGTCCGGTCGCGCGGTCGCGGCGCAGCTTGCCCGCCGCGATGCCGGTCCAGTCGGACACGACGTCGGCGACCGCGCCCGGATCGACGTCGATCCGGATGAGCGCGTCGTCGCGCTGCGCCGCCTCGAAGCGGCGGGTGGCGTCGGCCAGCGCGCGGTCGGCGCGTTCGCGCGCGTCCGCCGGCGCGGCGGCGTCGCGCGGGGCCAGCGTCCGGCAGTCGTGCCGCGCGCAGGCGAGCGCGCGCGCTGCGTCGCGCTGCGCGGCCCATGCGTCCCGCAACGTGTCGACGCGTCGGGACAGTGCGGCGAGCTCGTGCCCGATCGCGGCGACGCGCGGCGTGTCGGGGGCGCGCCGATCCGCGAGATCGAGCCGCAAGGCGGCGCGTTCGCGTTCGAGCGCCTGGATCGCGCGCTCCGCGTCCTCGAGGGCGGCGGGGCGTGTCTGCTGGCGGACCTTGACGCGGGCGCAGGCTGTGTCGAGCAGATCGATCGCCTTGTCCGGCAGTTGCCGGCCGATGATGTAGCGATCAGACAGCTCCGCGGCCGCGATCAGCGCGTCGTCGCGGATCGTCACGCCGTGGGCTTCCTGATAGCGGTCCTTCAGGCCGCGCAGGATCAGCACGGACGTCGCGACGTCGGGGCTGTCGAGTTTCACCGGCTGGAAGCGGCGGGCGAGCGCCGCGTCCTTCTCGAAGTACTGCTTGTATTCGCGCCAGGTGGTGGCGGCGATCGTGCGCAGCTCGCCGCGCGCGAGCGCGGGCTTGAGCAGATTCGCGGCATCGGAGGAGCCGGCTTGCGCGCCCGCGCCGATCAGCGTGTGCGCCTCGTCGATGAACAGCACGATCGGCGTGTCCGA
Organism: Burkholderia alba; assembly: GCF_034721475.1. Taxonomy (NCBI): domain Bacteria; kingdom Pseudomonadati; phylum Pseudomonadota; class Betaproteobacteria; order Burkholderiales; family Burkholderiaceae; genus Burkholderia; species Burkholderia alba. The sequence goes on from NZ_JAWJWL010000001.1 coordinate 56,121, forward strand.
TGCGCCGACCTCGGCGATCACGCGCTTGAGCCGCTGCTCGAATTCGCCCTTCACGCTCGCGCCGGCCTGCAGCAGACCGAGGTCGAGGCCGAGCAGCGTCGCGTCCCGCAGCGATTCCGGCACGTCGCCTTCGACGATCCGCAGCGCGAGTCCCTCGACGATGGCCGTCTTGCCGACGCCCGGCTCGCCGACGCATACCGGATTGTTCTTGCGCCGCCGCGCGAGGATGTCGATGATTTGGCGGATTTCCTCGTCGCGGCCGAACACCGGATCGATCCGGCCGGCGCGGGCCTTTTCCGTGAAGTCCTCGCAATAGCGGGCGATCGCGCCGGGTTCGCCGCGTCCGCCGCGCGATGCGTCCGGCCCGCCCGGCCGGACGGTTTCGATCGATTGCGCGCACGCGTGCGCGTAGTGCTCGAGCAGCGCGTCCTTGCGCAGCGCGCGCAACACGTCGTCGCGTCCGGCCGACGGCTGCCGCGCGGCGCGGGCCGCCGCGGCGGCGAGCACGGCGGCCGAACGGACCCGCGTCTCGCCGAGATCGAGCGACGCGATCAGCCAGGCGTCCTGCAACAGTCCGAGCAGCGACGGCGCGAACGCGGGCCGGCCGCCGTCGCCGGTCGGCAGCGCGTCGAGCGCCGCGTCGGCTTGCCTGCGCAGGTGCGCGACGTCGACGCCGCCCGAGCGCAGCAGCAGCGCCACGTCGTTCGACGGATCGTCGCACAAGCGCGCGAGCAAGTGCTCGACGGTGACGTCGTCGTGCCGTCGCGCGACGCAGGCGCCGACGGCGCTTTCCAGCGCGTTCCGGCAATGAGGATTGAGGTGCTCGATCAGCGGTTTCAGGTCAACCAGCAGCATGATGGGAAGGCGTGCGATCAAAGAGGGAGAACGGAAGGCGGAATTCGGACGACGCGACGCATGCGTCGGCGGGACCGCCCAGCCAGGTGTCGAGGCCGATGCGCGACCACGCGTCGCCGCCGCATCGCGCGGGCTGGACCTCGCGCGCGCGGGGGCGCACGACGACGTCGACGATCAGCGGTTGCGTGAGGTAGATACGCGTCAGGAAGCGCAATCGCCGAAACGCGTCGCCGCCGGGCATCAATGCGCGAAACAGCGCATTCGGCACGTCCGAGAGCACGATGCGCACGCGCGCGCCGCAGTCGTGCATCCGGATGCCGATGCGCGCGTCGACGCCGAGTCGATGCGCATGCGCGCCGACGCGCGTGCGCTGATCGCCGGGGATCGGCAGCCACTGCGGCACGCACGATTCGATCTCGACCCGCGCGGGCGAGAACGCATCGGCGAGCAGCGTGCGCAATCCGAGCGCGGAGCGCGGCCGTTGACTCAGCAGGCCCGCGTAGCGCAGCAACGCATGCTCGTGCCATCCCGCCTCGCGCGCGCCGCGCGCGTCGACGCCCGCGAACGCATACAGCATCCGCAGCGCGCCGTCGTCGCGCGTCTCGACGATCCGCAGCGACAGCCGGTACTTGAGCCAAGAATCGAACAGCAGCGGGTAGAGGCTTCGATGCAGCACGTCGAGGAATCGCCGCGCCGCATGACGACCCTTGAACGCTTCGTCGATCAAATCCTCGGTATAGAACGTCGGCAGCGGTGACGACACGCCGTACAGGCCGAAGAAATTCGCGACGACCCGATAGCCGCCGTCTCCCGCCTTGTCGATGCGCTCGATGTCCGTGTCCGGAAACGACAAGGCGAGATTCGGCCGCGTGTGGATCGGCATCGGCGCGGCGCGGCCGGCGTCGCCGCGTCGCTCGTCGACGATGCGACGCAACAGACGAATCGCCTGGAAGTACGCGAAATGCTTCGCCTCGCCGAGCAGAACAGGTTCTAGAGCAGGCATTGCGACCCCATCCTGGCCGGCCAGACGAAGCGTTCGCCGTCGGGCGACGCGTCGATCTCGACGCGCGTGTACGTGTTGATCGCCGCGTAGTCCGCCAGAAAGCGTTCGAGCACGCAGCCGAACAGATACAGTTCGCCCGGACCGCCGAACGCGCCGGCGCGGCAGCGCAGCGTCACGTGCTGACCGCTCGCCATGCGTTCGCCGACCACGCGGGTTTCCGCGCGAACGTCGACGGATTCGATGCCGTCGATGCGGCGGCGGTCCGCTTGCGCGCGCGCGTCGTCGCGGCGCTCGTCGAACGCGTAGATCGCGAGCATGCGTTTCAGGTTGTCGACGTCGCCGAGCGACAGGAAGTTCAGCGCGAGATGGCTGAGCGTGCGCCACAGGAGCGGCTCGCCGAGCGGGGGATCGAGCGGCGGCGTCACGGCCGCGATATTGCTGAACGCGAAGCGTTCGGGCGAGCTGTCGGTCGCGTGGCGAACGTCGCCGATTTTCAGGCGCGCGGGCAGTTCGCCGTTCGTGCAGGACAGGGCGATCGACAGCGTTTCCGTCGCGAGCGCCTCGCCCGGCGGATAGGCGAGCGCGAGATGAACGTCGTGCCCCGGGCCGTCGATCGCCGGGCGGCGCACCAGCCGGTAGTGCGCGGCGTCCGCGTCGCCGGCGCCGAACGGCGCGTAATGCCGCTCGACGGCGTGGCCGGGCCGACAGCCGACGACGCGATCGACGGAGAAGATCCGATACTGATCGCGGGCGTCGCCTTCGGGCTGAAGCCGATAGTCGGCGGTGCGATGTTCGTGCTGGATCGGCACCGCTTCGTGCGGAAACAGATTCAGCGCGGGGACGACGTTGAGCCGGAGGCTGTCGCGCTCGATGCCGGGGAGCCATTCGGGCACGGAATCGAGCGTCAGCCAGACGCTGAACTGCGCGCCCGAGCGTTCGGCGCGCCAGCGTTCGAGCCCGGTCAATTCGACGAACAGGAATTTCTCCGCGAACGCGAAGTATTCCTGAAGGAGTCGAAAACCCGGAAACGCGTGGTTGGGATAGGGCAGCAGGTCGGCGTCGAAACCCGCCGGCCGCAAAGCGTCACGGCCGAGCTCGTGACGCGCGCCGGGACGATCGGGGGGGCCGGCCGCCAGTTCGACCGACGCGACGTGCCGGGCCAACAGCGCGAACAGCTTGCTCGCGTGCAACCGTTCGCCCGCGACGAACAGGCGGATGCGAGCCGCGCGCCATTCGCTCGCGTCGACGCCGAGCATCTCGAAGTCCAGACGCAACGCGGGCCCGCCGTCGGCGGGGGCGACGAAACGGCAGTCGGCCAGCGCGATCGGCTCGACGTCGAGGTCGCCGCAGGTGCGAAAGCGGCAGCGCGCGCCGTCGACGGGCGTCGACTCGATTTCGGTGCCGGCGGCGATAACCGCGTGCTCGCGCAGCGCGCCGCGCGGCTCGAACGCGATCAGCGTGGCGGCCGGCACCGGCCGCAGATAGTGCGGAAACAGCAGCGTCGCCAGCTCCTGAACCAGCTCCGGAAATCCGTCGTCGAGTTTCTGGCGCGCGAGCCCGGTGAGAAAGGCGACGCCCTCGAGCAGCCGCTCGACGTCCGGATCGCCCGACGGCGCGCCGAGCATCGGCGCGAGCAGCGGATGCGCGCGGCCGAAGTCGGCCGCGCGCTCGCGCAGGCGGCACAGCTCGTCCTCGTAGTAGCGATTCAGTGTGATGGTGGCCATGATGAGTGGGCGGCGCGCGTCGCGCGCTCAGATAATGGTGCGGATGTCGATCTTTCCGTTACCGTTGACGGTCGTCAGGAAGCGGGCGGATATTTCGCGCTCGTCGAGTACGAGGCGCGCGTCGAGGCTGAATTGCAGCGTCGTGGCGTCGTTCGGCCGCTCGGCGAGCACCACTCGGGCCGATAGGAGCCGAGGTTCGTAGCAGGCGATCACGCGTTCGATCTGCTGTTCGATCTCACGGGTGAACCCTCGCGCGAACCCGCCGGCGAGATTCGTGAAATCGGGCAGGCCGAAGGCGGGATCGATCGGCACGTGACCTTGACGGGTATTCAGGATGCGGCGCAGGTGATCGACGATCGAGTGCGCCAGCACGTCGGCGCGCGGGGCCTGGCTGTGCTCGGCGCCCGCCTCCCAGTCCGAGATGCGCTCCAGCAGACGCCGGCCGGCCGCCCGCGGGCGGCCGGCGCGGTGCGTCGTCATGCCTTCGGCGCGAGCCAGGAGTCTTCGGCTTCGATGCCGTCCGGTACGTAGGTCCAGGTGATCTTCTCGTAGGTGAACGACACGTCTTCCATGTGGCCGAGTTGCTTGTTGTCGATTTCGAGGCAGTTGGGCGTCCATGAGCGGATGCTCGTCAGGATCGCGTTCTCGAGCTTGACGGTGTAGTAATGCTCTTCCTTGCCTTCCTTCAGGATGCGATAGAACTCGAGCACGACCGATTTCATCTGCTCGCCCGCCGCGAGCGCCTGGGACAGCTTCGGCGACGATTTGTCGATTTCCTTCGTCAGCGTCATCGGTCCGTGAATGCGCTTGCCGGTGGGCAGGCCCGTCTGCGGACTCTTGGGGATCTCGATCGTGTGCTCGACGGCCTGGACGAGAATCTTGCCCTTGTGACCTTCGATGCTGACCGAGCCTTCGATGTTGCCCTGGTTATGCCCTTCGAGCGTGAGATAGCACGGCATCGGCATGGCGACTTCCTCCTGATGTGACGGCGCGATGGATGGGATCCGCCGGATTGACGAACGTCGGGGTCCGGCGCGGGCCGCCGACGTGATGAAATTATTGACGGGACGGATTTAATTTCCGTTTCAGCGCGGCGCGGGCATGTCACGAATGAAACATCCGGCCGCGCGCGCCGTCAGCGCTTTTCGAGCTTTCCGACGAGCGACAGCGTGAACGAGGCGCCCATGTACTTGAAATGCGGCCGCACCTTCATGTCGACGCGGTACCAGCCGGGCTCGCCTTCGACATCCGAGACGAAGATCTCCGCCTGGCGCAACGGCCGGCGGCTTCGCACGCCCTCGGTCGGGTTGTCCATGTCGGCGACGTACTGGCGAATCCACTGGTTGAGTTCCTGCTCGAGGTCGCCGCGCTCCTTCCAGGTGCCGATGTTCTCGCGCTGGATCACCTTGATGTAGTGGGCGAGCCGGTTGATGACGAAGATGTACGGAAGCTGGGTGCCGAGCCGATAGTTCAGCTCGGCATCCTTGCCTTCCTTGCTGATGCCGAAGAACTTCGGCTTCTGCGCCGAATTGGCGGAGAAGAATGCGGCGTTGTCGCTGTGCTTGCGCATCGTCAGCGCGATGAAGCCTTGTTCCGCCAGTTCGTACTCGCGGCGCTCGGAAATCAGCACGTCGGTCGGGATCTTGTTCTGGATCTCGCCCATCGCCTCGTACGCGTAGAGGGGCAGGTCGTCGACCGTGCCGCCGCCTTTCGGGCCGATCACGTTCGCGCACCAGCGATAGTCGGCGAAGCTCGCGGTGAGCCGCGTCGCGAACGCGAAGGCCGCGTTGCCCCACAGGAAATCGGCGTCGCCGCCGTCGACGCGCTCCTCGTAATGGAAGCGCTTGACGGGCGTCGTGTTGGGGCCGTACGGCAACCGCAGCAGGAAGCGCGGCAGTGTCAGGCCGACGTAGCGCGCGTCCTCGCTTTCGCGAAACGCGTTCCATTTGGCGAACTGCGGCCCTTCGAACAGCGACGACAGATCCTTGACGTTCGGCAGCACGGCGAACGAATCGATGCCGAAGAACGCGGGCCCGGCTGCCGCGACGAACGGCGTATGCGCCATCGCCGACGTGCTGGCGACGTACTGCAGCAATTTGACGTCCTGAGCGCCGGGGCCGAACGTGTAGTTCGCCACGATCGCGCCGATCGGCTGGCCGCCGAACTGGCCGTACTCGGCGGTGTAGACCTTCTGATACAGACCGGACTTCGTGATGTCCGGCGAGTCCTCGAAATCGTCGAGGAGCGCCGTCTTGCCCACGTCGAGAAACTGGATCTTGATGTTCTCGCGGAAATCCGTGCGGTCGACGAGGAATTTCAGCGAGCGCCACGTCGATTCGAGCTGCTGAAAATCCGGGTGGTGCAGGATCGCGTCCACTTGACGGCACAGCTTGCGATCGATCTCGGCGATCAGGTCGTCGATCATCGACGGATTGATCGTCTCGATCGCGCGCTTGGGCGTGGTCAGATGCGAGACGAACGCCTGGATGCCGTGGCGCGTGATCGGATAGGCATCCTCGTCGCGCTTCACGCGGGCGGTCTCGATCAGTTCGTCGAGCAGCGACGCGGGCGCGCCGGCCGGCGCCGAATCCGGCGCATCGGCGGCCGGTTGGGCTTGCGAGTGTTCGCTTTCCATGGTCATGGGTTCCGTGTCGCGGTTCATTGTTCGTCGAGGTCGAGCTCCGCGAGCAATTGCTGGCGGGCCGCCTTGTCGGTCACGATTTCCTGGATGCGCTTGCGAAAGCCCGGAATGTTGCCGAGCGGTCCCTTCAACGCCTTCAGCGCGTCGCGCAGCGCGACCAGTTGCTTCAATTCGGGCACCTTGTCGACGATGGCGTCGGGAGAGAAATCCTGAACCGACGCGAAATCGAGCGTGACGGGCAGGCGATCTTCGTCGCTCGCCTGGTCGTCGATCAGATTCGGCACGCCCAGCGTGAGCCGGAGATCCTGCGCTTTCATCACGTCGTTGAAATCGCTCTTGTCGATGTTGACGGGCGCGGTTTCCTCGAGCGGCGGCTTGTCGCTCGCCGTGGAGAATTCGCCGAGCACGAGCACCTTGAGCGGCAGCTCCACTTCGGCCTTCGCGTCGCCGGTGGCGGGTCGATAGACGATGTTGACGCGCTCCTTCGGGGCGGTGGATCCGTTCGTTGGCATGTTGGGTCCTCTTCTTCGTTGTCGCTCGTGGGCGACGGTTTTGGCCGCGCGCCTGCGGATCGTTTGCACGAAACGCTCAAAACGGCCGTCGGCGCGGCAAGTATCGAAGGAAAGCGGGAACCGGCGTTAGCCGCCGGGTTCCAATTTTTGGTCGCTGCGTGCCAGCTCGATTTCGGATGAAACGAACGGCGCGGTGCGTGGTTAAGATCGATTGATGTTCGATATGAAGGCGGTTTAGTATTCGCCCACTTGTGACGACTTATGCACGGAAATTCCATCGATGCCGGTGAGCCGGGACAGATCCCGTCCGCGCGCGCCACGCCAACGCTTCCTCTCGTTTCGCCGCGCGCCGGGCGCACGCTTTTGCAAGGCGGTACGCTGAATGCCGTCGTGCTGCTGCTGCTTTTGTTCTACGCGAATCATCTGCTGTCGCGGCCCGGCGGCTGCACGTCGCTCAATCACATCCTGTCCGCTGTCGTATGGCCCGCGCCGGTGCTGGGCATCGCGATGCTTATGCATTGCGAGCGGCCATTGACGCGGTCGCTCGGCGTGTTGTCGCTGTTCGTCACGCTGTTGATCGCGGGCTCGCTCGCCTGGGTTCCGTGGCACGTCGATGCGCTGTTCGCGGCGCTCAACGTGATCGAGGCCGCGACGGGCGCGTGGCTGGCGCGCCGCTACGTCACGCCCGGCGGGGGCGTCGATACCATGCGCGGCTTCGCGATGTTCGTCCTGCTGTTGCCGGTGGGCATGGCCGCGATGCATGCGACGCTCGCTGCGGCGATCCTGTCCGTGTGGATGAACGACCGCGAGTGGCTGAACGAATGGTCGCGTGCCTATGCGGCGAATGCGCTTGCGTTGCTCACGCTGTTGCCGGCGCTGCTTACGTGGAATGCGCGTGCATGCCGGATAGCTTGGTCGCGGCATCGAAACTGGCTGCCCGCGATCGCGGTCTGGGGTGCGCTGTGTTTCGCGTCGATCTGGCGTGATCAGGCGGAAGTCGCGCGCGCCCTGCTGGCGCTGTCGCTGTGCTGGGTCGCGCTCGAAGGCGGCCTGATGCTGGTCTCTCAATGCAACGCGGTCGCCGCGATCGGCCTGATCGCGATGACGCTCGGCGGCCGCGGGCCCTATGCGTTCCATCATGACGGTCACGGTGTCTGGGCGCTCCAGGTCGATTTGATCGGCGTCGCGATTCTGTCGATGTGCATCGCGGTCGCGACCGGCGAGCGACGCCGGCTCGCGCGCCAGATCGAACGATCGCGGCGTTTCGAATCGCTCGGTTTTTTCGCGGGCGGCATCGTGCACGATTTCAACAACGTGTTGACGACGATCGAGTGCTACGCCGAGTACGCGAAGGAGCAGCTCGCGGCGGGCAAGCGCGCGGATGCCTCCCTCGACGAGGTTCACCGCGCGGTCAAGCAGGGGCGCGACCTGACGACGCAGATTCTGCTCGCCGCACGTCGCGGCGAACCCGTGCTGACGCCGACGGATGTCGACGACGTGGTCGACGACGTGTTGCGCGGCGGCCGGTTCAGGGCCGGCCGGGAGATCGACGTCGTCCGGAGCGGGCGCGCCACGCGTGCCGTCGTCGCGGATCGCAGCCAGATCGGGCGTGCGATTCTTAATCTCGTCGGCAATGCGATGCGCGCGGCGCGCACGACGGTGGTCGTGCGCACCGGCGTAGGCGAGCCCGCCGCCGATGGCTTCGATGTGTTCGATGTCGTCATCGGCGAGGCGTCGATCGCCGGCGGCGTGTGGATCGAAGTGTGCGACGACGGCGACGGCATCGACGCCGAGCCGCTCGACCGCATTTTCGAGCCGTTCTATACGAACCGGACCGGCGCGGCGGGCACGGGGCTCGGCCTCGCGATCGTCGCGGGGGCGGCGCTCGCGCATCGCGGACAGATCGCGATCGCGACGCGGCGCGGGATGGGGAGCCGTTTCAGGTTCACGTTGCCGGTGACATACGAAGCGGGCGTGTCCGGCGATGCAGCCGTGGTCGCGCCCGGCGCAACACAGGAGAGGGAAGGATGAATACGACAAAATTGCCGGCGGTGCTCGTCGTCGAGGATGACGAGCCGATGCGGCGTGTGCTCTGCCAGTACCTGACCGATTACGGCATGGCGGTGGATGGCGTGGGAACCGCGGCCGGGGCGATCGAATCGGTCCGTCGACGCGACTACGACATGGTGCTGCTCGATCTCGGCCTGCCGGACGGCGACGGCGTCGACGTGCTCCTGGGCTGGCGCGATTCGCACCGTTTTCCGCTCATTTGCCTGACGGGCCGCAACGAGGAGGCCGATCACATCATGGGCCTCGAGTTCGGCGCGGACGACTACGTCGTGAAGCCGTATTCGCTGCGCGAGGTGCTCGCGCGGATGCGCGCGCTGTGGCGCCGGGTCGGACCGTCGACCGCGCCCGTGCGGCGCGGCAAGCACCCGCGCGCGTACTGTTTCGACGGCTGGACCTTGAACATGAACACGCGCCGGCTGACGACGCGCGATGCGGTGGAAACACCGCTGACGGTCAGCGAGTTCAATCTGCTCGCGTTCTTTCTCGGCTCGCCCTCCCGCATCGTCACGCGCGCCCAGTTGCTCGAATTCACCCGGGCTTTCGACGACGTGTTCGATCGGGCGATCGACGTGCAGATCTGGCGGTTGCGCCGAAAGATCGAGAAGAATCCGAAGCAACCCGAACTGATTCGCACCGAACGGGGCGTCGGCTATTACTTCGCGGCGAAGGACGTGGAAACGCTATGGGAATGACCGTTCGGCATCGATGCATTCGAACGCCGTCGGGGCGGCGCGCATGACCGTGAATCTGGAAGCGCTTGTCGAATTGGGCCGCGCGGACGTCGATCCCGGTTCCGGCGCGCATGCCGACGTGCGCGGCGATGCGCGCTTCGATGCGTTGCAGGCCGAACTCGCGAAACTCTCGTCGCCGGGCGCCGGGATGCACGTCGACTGGCAGGCCGTGGCCGGGGGCTCGGCGGCGCTGCTACGCGACGCGGGTAAGGATCTGCTCGTCGGCTGCTACCTGGCGGGCGCGTTGTTGCACGTCGCCGACGCGGCCGGGTTGCGCCGTGGTCTTGCGATCGTCGGAGATCTCATCGAATGGCACTGGGAGGGCATGTCGCCGCCTGTGTCGCGGATGCGTGCGCGGCGCGGCGCGCTGCAATGGCTGCTCGACCGCATCGACGCGGTGGGCGAGACGCGGCCGGCCGGAAGCGGCAACGCGTATCCGCCGGACCTGGTCGAGCAGTTGCGCGCGGATGCGCGCCGAATCGATGTTTTGCTGGCCGCGCGCGACGATGACGCGCCCACGATGCGCGCGGTGCGCGCGTTCGCGGATCGATTGCCGGTCGCGTCGGATGGCGGGCAGACCGATGGCGGGCAGACCGATGGCGCGGCGGGAGATATCTCCATGCGCCCCGGCGTCGTCCATGCGGAACCCGGGCCGGCCGGGCCGAGCGGCCGCGTCGTGCCGCGCCCGGATGACGCCGATGCGGCCTGGGCATTACCGCCGTCGTCGGGCTCGTCACTCGAGGACGCGGCCGGCCGCGAGCGCGCGCTCGACGACACGGGAGCGTATCTGCATCGCATCGCGACGGCGTTCGCGCGCGCCGACTGGACCGACGCGCGCGCGTTCCGGCTGCGCCGATTCGCTTGCTGGTTCAACGTGCGGAGCATGCCGGACGTCGAGCAGGAGAGCGGGCGCACGCGGGTCGCGGCGCCGAACGCGCGGATCGTCGACGTCGCGAAAGACATCGACCTGCGCGCGGAGCCCGAGGACGCGGTGCGGTTCGCGGAGGAACACGCGCCTGTGTTTCCGCTGTGGCTGGATTTACAGCGCATCGCCGGACGGGCGCTGGCCCGCGCCGGCGGCAGCGGCGAATCGGCGCGGCGGGAAGTCGAGGCGTCGACGCGGATGCTGCTCGCGCGGCTGCCGGATCTCGCCGTGTCGAGATTCGCGGACGGCACGCCCTTCGCCGACGACGCCACGCGCGCCTGGCTCGACGCGCTTCAAGGAACGACGAAAGCGGCGCAAGCCGCGCACGCGGCGGCTCCGGACGTATCCGGCCGCATGCGGTCCGACATGCCGGATGACCCGATCGACGACGCGGTCGCGCATGCGCGTGCGTTCGCCGTGACCGGCCGGCTGGATAGCGCGTTGGAAGCGATTCAGGACGCGATCGACCGGGAACCGACCGCCGAGCGCAGGTTGCGGTTGCGCATCGGGCTATGCGAACTGATGCGCGAGTCGGACACGGATACGTGGCCCGATGCCTTCGTTCAGGGCGTGATCGAGCCGATCCGGCGACACGACCTGCTGGTCTGGGCGCCCGGGTTGGCGCTCGACGGGTTGTCGGCCGCGTATGCGCTGCTGATCCGGCGCGATCGCGAATCGGCGCGTGCGCGCGCTGTTCTTGAAGCGATCGCGGGAGTCGATGCGGCTCGCGCGATGCGTTTGGCGAAGTCGTCGGGTTGACGCGGCGGCGGCGCCCGGTGAATCGCGAGCCGGCTCGGGTGGCCCCGGCGGGGTGACCGTCGTGGCGGTGTGTCGATTGACGCGTTGAGCGCAACGGACGCGTTGTTACCGCCGTCGTGAATTGAGCGAGGCGGTTGAGGGCGCGCGTGTCGATTCCGCTGATTCCGCCGACTACGTCGGCCCCGAAAGGGGCGGCGTAGTTGGTCGAGATCGGATCAGGAGACTTGGAATCGAGCGTCCGATGCTTGCCGCGGGGATGGGTTCGCCCGGTCCGCGCGACGCGTGTCGAACGCGACAGATACTGCCGCGCGGGCGGGCGGGGGCGCCTTGATCGTGTTGAACACGCCCCAGCCATGCTTGATGTGTCCGTCGTTGCGTTCGCCGCTCATCGAACGAACGGTGTCGTTGAACTCTTCCATGTAGGTGGGCTCGGTATGAACGGCGGACGCCCCGCTGTCGGCGGGCGTCGTGGTGGCGCCGACGCCGGAGGCGGCGTCGGTCGGCGGGGGCCGGCTGTTGTCGCCGCCGGGCTCGCAACCCGTCAGGCCCGCGCTCGACAAGACGAGCAGCGGAATCGCCCAGAGCAGGGGCGGAAATTTCATCATGTGTTTTCTCCTTGCAGGTTTTTGTCGGGCTGACGATGCGCGTGCGTCGTCACCATTGCCAGCTGACGCCGACGCCGACTGTGTTGCCGCCCGCGCTCATCGCCACGCCGGCCTTGACCTTGAGGTTCTCGCTGATGCGCGCGGTGCCGCCGAACGCGACGGCGCGATGGCCCTTGTAGACCGCGCCGCCCACGCCGATCGACAGCATCTTGTCGCGATCGACGTCGGGAATCATCGTCAACGCGGCGGCTGCCGCGATGCCTGAATACGCGTCGCGCGCCGTGTCGGTGATGCTGCGTTGCAGATCGTTGACGCGTTGATTCGTATAGGCGTTGGTGTCCGACAGGGCAGCCCTGAGCTGCGTGACGTTTACGGCGTCGGTGCCTTGGGTGCCGGCGGCGACGTGAGTGACTTGACGTTCGTTGCCGCGTTGACCGACGGATACCGTGTTGTCGCGCTCCGCCGTGGAACCCGCGCCGAGCGCCACGGCCTGCCGGGCGGGCGCTTGGGCGCCCGCGCCGATGGCGATGGAACGGGCGCCGTCCGCTTGCGCTTGCCAACCGTTCGCGAGCGATTCGCTGCCCTGCGCCCGCGCGCCCGCGCCGATGGCGATCGCGTTTTCACCCGTGGCCGCGGCGGCGGATGTGGTCGAGTTGACGTCGACGTATGGCGTGGCGGCGCGCGGCGGCGCGGCGGGAAGGAAAGACGCGCCGGGGGTGGAAGGCGCCGGCGCGATGGGGGGGCGAGCGGGCGCGTTTCGGCGCCACGATGGAACCCGGGGCGGATTTTGCAGCACGAAAGGCCGTGGGCGCGCCGCGCCGGCGTCGGGCGAGGGTTGTGATCCACTTGCATGCGGTTCACCCAGTTCGCGCGATGGTGGCGGGGAAGGCGGTGGCGGTGGTGGCAGCGACGATGAAGGTGACGGCGGCGGCGGCAGCGATGATGAAGGCGAAGGCGGTGGCGGCAACGACGACGAAGGTGACGGCGGTGGCGGCAGCGACGATGAAGGTGACGGCGGCGGTGGCAGCGACGACGAAGGCGGCGGTGGCGGCAGCGACGATGAAGGTGACGGCGGCGGTGGCGGCAACGACGACGAAGGTGACGGCGGTGGCGGCAGCGACGATGAAGGTGACGGCGGCGGTGGCAGCGACGACGAAGGCGGCGGTGGCGGCAGCGACGATGAAGGTGACGGCGGCGGTGGCGGCAACGACGACGAAGGTGACGGCGGTGGCGGCAGCGACGATGAAGGTGACGGCGGCGGTGGCAGCGACGACGAAGGCGGCGGTGGCGGCAGCGACGATGAAGGTGACGGCGGCGGTGGCGGCAACGACGACGAAGGTGACGGCGGTGGCGGCAGCGACGATGAAGGTGACGGCGGCGGTGGCAGCGACGACGAAGGCGGCGGTGGCGGCAGCGACGATGAAGGTGACGGCGGCGGTGGCGGCAACGACGACGAAGGTGACGGCGGTGGCGGCAGCGACGATGAAGGTGACGGCGGCGGTGGCAGCGACGACGAAGGCGGCGGTGGCGGCAGCGACGATGAAGGTGACGGCGGCGGTGGCGGCAACGACGACGAAGGTGACGGCGGTGGCGGCAGCGACGATGAAGGTGACGGCGGCGGTGGCAGCGACGACGAAGGCGGCGGTGGCGGCAGCGACGATGAAGGTGACGGCGGCGGTGGCGGCAACGACGACGAAGGTGACGGCGGTGGCGGCAGCGACGATGAAGGTGACGGCGGCGGTGGCGGCAGCGACGATGAAGGCGGCGGCGATGGCGGCAGCGACGACGAAGGCGACGGCGACGGCAACGACGACGAAGGTGGCAGGGGCGGCGGCGGTGGCGGCAACGACGACGAAGGTGGCAGCGGCGGCGGCGGTGGCAGCGACGACGAAGGTGGCAGGGGCGGCGGCGGTGGCGGCAACGACGACGAAGGTGGCAGGGGCGGCGGCGGTGGCGGCAGCGACGACGAAGGTGGCAGGGGCGGCGGCGGTGGCGGCAACGACGACGAAGGTGGCAGGGGCGGCGGCGGTGGCGGCAGCGACGACGAAGGTGGCAGCGGCGGTGGCAGCGATGACGAAGGCGACAACGGCGGCAGCACCGTCGCCGACGGCGACGGTGGCAACGACGACGATGGAAGGCCCGTCGTGGATATGTGCGCTGCACTGCTGGAAGGTTGATGAACCGGTTGATTCCACGACAGAGGCGGCTCGTCGTCGGACCACGACGAAGGCGTCTCAGGCGTCGCCGGCGGCGAAGGTGTCCCGGCGAAGGCGAGTCGACGCGCATCCATCTCCCGCATCATGGCGTCTCCGATCTCGGAACCGGTCGAATGAGCCGGGCCCGGCTCGGGCGGCTGAACCCGTCTCAATAGAGGCCGACTCCTGATGGCCTCTAACAAATTCGCCCGAGCATCAGTGGTCGCCGCCGGATTTCCGGCGTTTGAGCCAACGGCGAATGCCTCGGCCGTGAACCCCAGCGCCAGTGGTGCGATCGACGAACACAGGAAGCGCGCGAACGGTCGCGATCGGGTGCCCGGAGCAGGTTGACCGGCGCGGTTCCCCGCGCGGGAAAGCGGTGTGCGGTGATATTTCATGGTGGTGTGAATGAACGAGTGACTCGAGTGATTGTCGGTTCCGAAGATCAGCCGGCGATACCAGGAATCGATCGAATCGCATGCTTGACTTGCTCGACGCTGATGAGCCGCGTGCATTCGAATTGCCGCAAGGTTCCCGCATGACGAGGACAGGACGAGGGATCGGCGTCGTCGAATTCGGCGCGAGGGTCGTTCCAGCAACTGTTGCAAGTGTGAAAATTGATCACGCGATGCGACGCGCTGAATTCGCTGATCGGATGGGTGAAGCCGCCGATGAGCACAACGGGCGTGCCGACTGCCCAGGCGAGCCAGGGGAAGTCTCCCGGCACGCCGATGAGACAGTCGGCGTGCCGCAACCAGCGCGCCCGTTCGATCCATCCCGCATCGGGCGGCAGGCAGTACGCGTGCTGCGCGAGTGCGCTGCTTTCATCCGCGAGGCCCGTCGGCGGGGAATCGATGCAGACGATTTCGTAGCCGCTGCCCGTGAGGAACTGTTGCAGCGCCTGCCAGCCGCCGGGCCGGTCCCATCGCGCGCAGCGCTGCGCGCTTTGCGCGGCGACGCAGACGTAGCGTCTCGCGAGCGGCCGGCTGTCGTCGGTCAATTCGATGCGCGGAGGCGCGTCTTGTGGATCGACGCCCAGCATGTAGGCGGCGCTGCGATGCCGGCCGACGAGTTGCGGCGGACTCGGTTGATAGGCGATCGCCTCCGGGCCGATGAAGCGTCCGAGTTTGTACGTCGCATAGTAGCGCTCGGCCCTGACGCGCTCGGGCGTGACGAATTCGATGTCGGGGTAGCCGGGTTGCAACAGCGACAGCAACGGCTCCGGCATCGAGCACGTCAGCTTGCAATGGTGCCGGCGTTGGAATTTCACGGCGTAGCCGAACCAGCCGAGCACATCTCCCGGCCGGTCCGGCTGGAATTGAATGAGTACCGGCTTGTCATGCGCATCGAAGCGATGGTCGAACACGCGCTCGCCGCCCGCGTCGATCTCGATCGAGAACGGCACGAAATGCTTTCGCGTACTCGTCACGACGCCGGCGCCGATCTGCGTGTCGAACAACATCGTGTCGGTATGCGCATCGCGCAGACGTATCGTCCAGTCGCCTTCCGGCAGCGATATCCGGCAGCCGTCGTTGAAATCGAAGCGCATGCCGGCGAATCCCGATTCCGTCGGAACGGGCGGGGCCGTCACGAAACCTCGGGTGTCGGCATGCGAGGGGGCGGCGGTCGACGTATCGGGCGAATCCGCGAGCGGGATCGACGTCGTCGCGGCCGAGCGCGGATCACCTAGCGGCGGCGCATAGGCGTCGATCGGCGACGGCGATTCGACGCGCGTGAGCCGCGGGGCGCTGAACGTAATTCGATCCGGCTGGCCGCCGGAATAGGAAGGGGATCCGTACATGGGAGCGATCGATGGGAGGGAAGGGGCGTCGCGACGACGCGGGAGGGGATGAAGCGGCCGGGCGCCTCACGTCGCGGTTTTCGCACGCGCGGCGCGCCGGATACGCGCGCCGCCGATTGCGGCCGGCGCGTATGTGGCCGCGTCAGGCGTACCGCTCGAGCAGCGCATCCAGGATCGCGACGGTCTCGATGTCGGGAACGCCGTCGTACCGTGCGGGGCGGAAGTGCATCTGGAATGCCGAGACGACATGTTGCGTCCGTGCGTTGAATGCACCGCTCGTGGGCGCGTCGTAGCCGTACGACCGCAGTTTCTCCTGGAGTTCCGCGATGTCTCCGCGAAACGGCTGGTCGATCCGATGCCGGCGGACGGTCGCGGCCTCGGGCCATGCGCCCAAGCCGTACCGTTCATGCAACGCCTGCCACGGAAACAGCGCTCCGGGATCGAACTTGCGCCCGGGCGCGACATCGGAATGTCCGACCACGTTTTGCGGGGGAATCGCGTGACGCGCGACGATGTCGGCGGCGAGTCGGCCGACCACCGAAATCTGTGCATCGGGAAAGGGGAACCATCGGCGTTGCATGAGCGGCGCGTCTTCGTCGTCTTCCGGAAACCCCGCGTTGACGATCTCGATGCCGATCGAACGGGTGTTGAGCAGCGATCGGCCCCGCCAGGCGCTGACCCCCGCGTGCCAGGCGCGACGCGATTCCGGCACGAGTTCGAAGACGCGGAAGCGTTCGCCGCCGTCCGCCGCGTCCGGGACGAGGTAGTGGGCGCTGACGGGCCGTTGCGAATCGGTCAGCAGCGCGACCGAGCGCGCCAGCGGAGCGGCGGTGTAGTGCAAGACCAGAACTTGCGCGCGCGAGTTCTGATTCGGAGACGGGATCGACGTGTCGATCGTGTAGGGCGCGTCGCGCGTGCAACCGTCCTTGGCGCGCGCTGCATCCGGCAGGGCGAGCGCGCCGACGACGGCGGGAACATACGCGAGCAGGCGGCGTCGGTTCGCGTTCGTGACAGCGGCACGCGGTTGCGGACGGGATCGGCTCATTCTGTATTTCCTCGTAGTGGTTTTGCAGTCCATATGAATCACTGACTGATGACGTTGCGTATCGATTCCCTGGCGGACGAGCGGTCTCGCGCTCGGAGTCGGCGAGTCACGGAGCGCGATTATTTCAGGCGATTGGTGGATTGGCGTCGGGCAAATCACCGATGTCGACGGGCGGAGACGACGGAGCGGCGTGACGAAGTGGACGATCGGGCTCGTTCGCGGAGGGCTTGGGGACGGGGCGGCGGCGTCGAGCGGAATGGCGGCGGCTCAGCGGGGGCAACTTCCCTCTCATGACCGTGATGTGGGACGGAGTATCAGGGTCTGCTGTGTCTGGTGTGCTCCGGGCGGTCCAATGTTCAGCGGAAAGTGCCGTCGCTTTAAAACCTTCGTTATGTCCGGCGGCAACGTCTTGCGTGAGATCCGTTCCTTCTTCGCCAGCATGTCGGGCGGATTTTTCACCCCTAATCATGCCCCGGCTCGTTATCTCGACAGAACCGTTCAGGGTTCCTAAAGCGGATCGATGGCCGACTTCGTCCTCCCTTTCCGAAAATTTCGGACTAATCCGTCCAGTCCCACCTGTTTCTCAAGAGCCATCCACTTCGCTTGTCCAATCGAAACAATGAATTAGCGATCTGGCATGGTTGTTGCACATGCAGTGCTGCCGAGGTGGCAGCATGAACCGAATCCATATTGGATATCGATTAATCAATCGGCGAAGAAATGTGGATGAATATCGAGTGGGTGGATTTATTTATTATTCAATTCCTTATTGCTGGAGGAAAGGAGCAGGTTTGGCAATGAATGTTTAGAGAGTGAACTGAATTCGCGGATATCGATGCCGGGATTCAGGATTTCATGCAACTCAATAGTTGATTTTTGTCAATTTATATTTGTTAAATACAGTGCAGAGATAAAAATGGATATTCGAAACAACCAAATTAAGCAGGACGGCGTTGAGGTTGATTATCTTACGCCGACTTACGGTCGGGGTGCATTCGTGAATTCCGCCCCCTCTAGTCGCATGAATGACGAGCCAATGGACCCGAGAGAGGCACGTCGATTAATTGAAGATGAGCTCGATTACGATGCAAGGAACTCCGCTGATTTGGGATCGTATATTTGCGATTACATGGACCCGGAGTGTGATGCGCTGATTAATCGTGCGATCGGTAAAGTATATATCGATAAAAGTGAATATCCGGCCATGACCGTGATGGGCGAGAGGGTGGTAAAAATCATCCATTCGTTCTTCAATGGCTCCAACGCAGAGAGCGAACACAAATCTTATCAAGTGCTGGGTACGCCGACGATCGGGTCTTCGGAGGCTATCATGCTTGGACTGATGGCTCATCGAAGGAATTGGGATCATACTTGGGAATCGCGTCGCTACCTGCGATTTACGGTGGGACAAGTACAGGAAGTTCCGTATTACAGCTATGACAAGCCGTTCTTGCTGTATGCGCGAGATGTGCATACTTGTTGGAATAAATATAGTAACTATTTTAATACCCCTGCGCTCGTAATTAATTTATCTGATAAGCGCTGGACCCTTCAGCCGAAAGATATTTCGGAGATGCTGGGGATGCGAGTGAAGGATCTCGTTGAGAGTCAAAGTCAAAAGCATGTCGGAATGAAGAAGGTGCTTAGCGACAATTTGATTTATTGTAATAAAGAATATATGGACGCCGCCAGTGGCAGGGAAAAGGAAATATTGACGGCGATATATGATAACAAGATGTTGGCGGAGTTGATTTGCTGCATCGGGGCAGTGGTTGGGACGACGTTCACCGGTGAGGCAGACGATGTATATAACGTTGCCGAGGAGATAAAGGCCGGCGAGGCGGACGCGGCTAGAGCGCAGAATAATTATTTTGACAAGGGCAAGATCAAGCTGGATATTCCGATGCACGTAGATGCGGCAAGCGGTGGGTTTCTTGTGCCGTTCTCGGATCCTGAGTTTGCCTGGGATTTTCGAGTTTCCAAGGTGAAGTCCATCAATGTATCAAATCATAAATTTGGAATGGTCTACCCTGGGTGCGGAACCGTCGTTTTCTCAGACTGGGATATCGTTCCGGAGGAGTTGATCAACTCGATAACATACTTGGGTGCCGCATTCACTGATTACAATGTGAATTTTTCGCGCGGAAGTTCTATGGTGATTGCGAGTTATTACAATCTTATCCGATTTGGGCGGCGCGGTTACGAAAGCGTGAATAAGCAGTGTATTGCTAACGCCAGATACTTGGAGTCTAAATTGAATGGGAGTCGGATCATTTCCAAGCGCTTGGAATTGATTAATGATCCGAAGAAGTTCACCATGGTTGTTTTCAAGCTCAATCAATCTGCTGGCCAAGACTGGACTCTGACTGATCTTTCGAATGAGTTGCTGAAGCAGGGCTGGCGGCTGCCGGCGTACAGGCTGCCTTACACCAATAATGAGAAACCCGACGGCATTGAGGTGATGCGGGTTGTTTGTCGCCAAGACATCTCTCACGATAAAATTGATTTTCTAGTGAATGATATCGAGAATGGATTTAAGTATTTGGATTCCAAGACGCCGGAGGAATATTCGTTCATCGCAAAAGAGGCGGAATCTAAAATGTTCGGCGGCGTGTTGGAGTGTTAGTTTGAAAATTAACCCCGGCACTATTTAGGGTTGGAAATTTTGCCCTGCAGAAGTTTGCAGGGTATTTTTTGATTGGGTAAATTCTCGGAGCCAGTTTGTGTGATGAATTGGTGTCTGAGGAGACTGAGTGGTTTTGTTGGCACTGCTTGAACGGATCTGATTGGGGCCCGTAGCTCAGGGGTAAGAGCAGTCGACTCATAATCGATTGGTCGCTGGTTCGAATCCAGCCAGGCCCACCATGCCCGGGTGGTGAAATTGGTAGACACAGCAGACTTAAAATCTGATGCACTACACTGGGTGCTTGCCGGTTCGAATCCGGCTCCGGGCACCATCAACCGAAATTTTGGTGGACTGATTGTGCTGAACCAGGATCTGCGACGGGAATGAAGCAATGCGCTGTTTTCAAGAGATCTCAATTGAGTCGAAGTTTTTCAGCAGGTGGGGCCGACTGAAATGCTGTCTCGATTGACGAGTGATATTGGGCGTTGAACTGGTGCGGATGGCACGTCCCCCCTTGGGGAGTCATCATCTCGATCGCCAGGGATGCTCGCGTGTGGCATCTGCGATCGTGTGTAGTCTGGCCGGTATGCTTCAGTTAGAGCGTGTCCGGCTCCGCGTGCGTCACTGTATTGGCGATCTGTATTCGATCAGCTTGCCATGCTTCCCGCCATGGCCGTTCGGTTGTCGTTTCAACATTGTGTTTGGACTGTCCCGCGTCATATGGCGTGGTGTCGAGGACCACGGTCATCTCAACAGACCCTTTGACGGCATCGCCGCCGAGCGGGAACCGGCGATGGGTTGGTTGCTCATCGCATGATAGGCAAACACCAACGAAAATTTCACTTGATCGGACGTGTTTCTCCCCGCGGAATGCAGTGTGTTGCAATGAAAGAACAGCGCGTCGCCCGCTTCGAGTGTCGGGCAAATCGCCCGATCGATGAGTGGTCGATTGATCGATGCAGTGCCACGGAAAAATTTCGCGCCGTCGAAGCATTCGGGTCCGAGCTTCGCGTCTTGCGAGCCCGGCACCAACCAGAGTGCACCGTTCTCGTTCATCTCAGGTCCCAGCGCCAGCCACACCGATATCAGATCGGAGCGCTCGAATGACCAGTACCGCGAGTCACGATGCCAGTCAGTCAAGCTCCCATACGAAGGATGCTTGGTCATGACACAGTTGTGATGTGCGTGCGACAACACGGGATCTTCACCAAAATAGATTTTCATCCATGCGAGGATCTCAGGCGCTGCCGCTTGTTGTGCAAATGCCGCGTCGCGCGCGTACGCGTTGAGCAGACGTCGAACCGTATTGCCGCCTGGTGCATGCCTCGATCCGGGCGCGCCGGGGTACCCCAAGTCGGCCTCGAATTCTATAGGTCGGCGGGTGTCGCGCAATTGCTGCTCGGCAATGGCTTTTAGAACCACATGCTG
The DNA here is from genome assembly GCF_034721475.1 of Burkholderia alba. NCBI lineage: Bacteria > Pseudomonadati > Pseudomonadota > Betaproteobacteria > Burkholderiales > Burkholderiaceae > Burkholderia > Burkholderia alba. The sequence continues at coordinate 77,041 of NZ_JAWJWL010000001.1, forward strand.
TTGGGGCGCTACGAAGTTTCTCGCGACGACAAACCCATGCTCGCGCAACGTCGCCACTTGCTGGTGGATCGGTGCTAACTGCAAAGAAGGCATAATCCATCCCATTTCGTCTGCCGAGAGAAGGCGGTTTTGATCAAGGCCTGCCAACTGCGCGATCTGGTTGGTCAAGGTCAGCCGATAGGCGTTGTATGGGCTACGAGCGCTCAGTATTCGCTAACACGGCGAGCAGGATGTTCGTGAAGATTCATCCGCCGCCGCGATTCACGTGCTGCGTTCCGGTCAGGTTTTCTGCTTGGTCTTGAATCCCAACTGCAGGCTGCCTGCCAAATTGGCGCTCACCAATTCGAAGCCGTCGACATGCGGGAACGTGTATGGCGTGATTGCCCCTTGAGCGAACTCATCGAAACTGGGCACGTCCTTCCATTCCTTTCTGATGGATTTCTCGATCAGCGCGGTGATGAGTTGATCGGCAGAAGCGTCTATAACCGACAACGTCATGATGGCGCTCATGATCTTCCAGCGAGTCATGCCAAAGGCTTGCTTGATGTTGACCCACCGGCCCCCCGCTTGCTCGACGGCCGCGCTGCCTGCGGCTACGGAGTCGGCCTCCACTTCCGCCGGGAGCTCGGCTTCCACGCTGGCGAACACCTCTTCGGAAATAATGGCCGTGCCGGCTTCTTCGGTCACTTCGGCTACCGTGGCGCCAGCACGCAAGCCCTGGATAACGGGACCCGCGATTGCCACCAAGGAGAGCACCCCCGCAATCGCGCCCAAAACAATTTCACGGGTGATTGCCGTCTGTGTTCGCACTACATTGACAACCAAATTGCGTTGTGGGTTTTCAAACCAAAAGATCTTCTGGCCGTCTTTTTCCTGAAGAGAGAGTTGTAAACTTTCCGTATAATTCACATGGACATCAAAATCGTCTGAATAAGAATACAAAGCGTCGGTGAAACTAACCTCGAGCATACTGTGATTGAGGGTCATTTTGAACCGATTGCTTTTAATGCTGATTTCAGTGGAGCTGTAAATTTCTATGGATGATTCTTTTACATTTAAAATATATTCTTTACCGTCGGTGGTTAGTAACCACTGGCCGCCGGAAGAAATAATTTCAATCTTGTAGTCGTTCGGGTTGGTGACAATTCCATGCTGCGAGAGAATCAATAGCATAGATTGTGTTAAATGCCCTTTGTCGAGTTCGGATGGATTGTCTTCTTTCGGAATAGCGGTGATCTTTTTTTCGTCCGACATGAATTTTCCGAAAATCAAATCCTTATTATTTTGAATTGTGAGTCGGTCGTTGGAAATTTCGAAATCACTCTCGCTGGCTTTGTAAAAAAAGCGGTGAGCGCCGCCCAGCATGATGTTTTTCATAAACATCGGGCCGCTGATGAGGAAACCGGCATTCGCACCGCTATTTTCAGGAATGGCAAACGGAGATATTTGATGACCAAGATCTTCCACGTTGCCGCTGGCTTTCGATAGTATGCCGAAGAGACTGGTCGCGAGCGAATTTTTGTCCGTGACAGAATAACTGGCTTCAACTGGCTTGAGCCATCCGTACTTGTCGGATTTCGATATGATCGGATCTATATTTAAAGTGGCAAAAACGTGATTGAATTCACTGATGTGCGCGTTGAACCAAATGCTGGTCAGGCTCGATAACACGGCTAGTGCGATCGTACCGGTGGCAGGGTTGTTTTTGATCGTAATGACTGCAACGGCCGGTTCTTGTTCGCTAACAGCCTGCTCAAGCGCCTTCAGATTTTGGCTCCAGCCTTCTTCGAATTGATAGACATTGATGAACTCATTTTTATCTTTGTCTTGATTTTTGAATAAATAGAAGTTTATCTTTCCGTCTGATATTAGCCACTCCAGACCGGATTTCTTGATTTGCGCAGTGGCGCCATCGGTTAGTGCCTTATTATTCTTCTTGAATTCGTCTCGTAGCTGTGCGGGAATTTGCTTTTTTTCAAGGGCGCTGAAAATGGCATCGATTTCCGAATTTCCGCTTATGACAAAGGAAAATTGATCTGGATTCGGAACCCACTCCATCCCTATTTCGATAATAACTTCCGCCTTGCTCATATCGTATTTCTTTTTGCCCGCGAAATAGGCGCCAGATACGATGGGGCACATCAGGTGAATATTCTTGCCGTCGCCTCCCGGAGTCAGTTGCCAGGGGCCGAAAGTTGCGTCGATTTTGTAGCTGTCATCGTCCTCCGCGGTCTGGGCGATATGTTTGGCGTTGTTGCTAACCTGATCCCACGCAGCGTTGACCGCCTGATTGGCATTGTCGAAATGGATGGCGAAAACGCTATCCCAGCCATACGTATCGGCTTCGTTGCCGCCCGTGGATTGGGTGTTGGAAAGATCGAGTGCTTGATTCATGGAACCTCCGTGGTAGGGAACCCCATCTACAGCAACAGATGTGCCATGACATTTAAATTATTGTTTTTAAAAACAAATCTTCGATTCCATCCATCGAAGAGATGACTGAATGGACGGATCAGTCCACCATCGGAAACGGCTGGTAGGACGGTATCGTCCGTCGAAGGCACGCTGGCGATGTGGAAATTCGATGTTGGGAGCCGCTATTCCGATAATCGGCCTTAGCGTATTACTGCTCAGATGGCAGCGAGCGGTGTTAGCTGAAGATGTTTGATGGTGACTAGGGCAACCCGAACTCATGGTGCCTTGCACGCCTGATCATGTCGTTGTCCGATGCGGCGAACGACGCTTCGAGATGCGGCTAATGTGGAGATCGATCTCTCGCGCCTGACGCTCTGGTCTGAAATTCGAGGAACGAATCCCTCGCGGGCGCTGACCGGAGGTTCTGCTATTCGAGGATGCCGGCGCTAGAACAAGGTCTGGCGCGAGTGCGATGACGTGATCGTGATCTCGCGCTGCGATGGATGGCGCCGACGAAATCCGTCGGCCAGCGCGCTATCCGGGGTGATTCGGCCAGCCCAGGGGCGTAGACATGCGTCAAATCAGGACGAGGCGAAAATTGAATCAACCAAATGGGCTCAGCGTCATATCCTCTTCGCGATGCGTAAGGTCGCGCCGTCCTGGTTGAGATAGGCGACGGCAACCGCAGCGCCAATCGCGATCAATGTGGCCACGACGAAGCCGAGTGCTTTATTTTTCGCGTAGCACCAATCGAGCAACGCGCCGAGATAATCGAACGGCGTCATGGTGAATCTCCCGCGCACACGGCGACGAGCAGATACCATCCCGTGCCAATCAACAGGCCGTAGCCTATCGCAGCTACGATCGATTGCCGGATGCGGGATGGCCGGCATGCTTCGAGCAGGGCATTATCATGGCGAACGCGTATCATAATCTTGATGTGAATCTATAAATATCGGCACCATCTTGAGTAAAAATATTCGATCGCGTCGCGGCAAACGAGATTTTTTTGCCATTTAAATTAAGTTTCGCTTGGAAAGCTACAGAGAATAAAGTCATTGTCGATGTTTAAAATGTGAAAATAATAAGACGAAAGATGGGCCGTATAATTATCTATTCGCCGTGGCGTTGATGGCTTGGGAAATGGAAATCCGGAATCAACGGCCGAACTTTCCGCCGCTGACGCTCGAAGTGATTTTTGTCTTGTTGGCTGACATTGGTCTGAAACATGAGAGATCGACTGGATTGAATACCGCAGCGCCATGCAAACTTGCAAGAGGGATACATGGCATCTGTCCATTCGGTGCTCGGCTAGCATGCTCGGTTAAGTGCTACGGTAGGTTCCTTGTACGTAGAACGCACCATTCAGCCCGGCAGTGTGAGCGACGAAATGCCGAGCATCGCCTCGCCAGGCAAGCAGATTACTCAATGAGGCTATGTTGCCGCCGGTCGCCTTTTGAATATGGCTGTTGATCGACGACATCCCCGTCTTGTTCACGCCGTCCGAAAAATGATTGACGAGGTCGTAGATCGTCGATGCAAGTCCTACTGCGTTGGCGATCCCCACCACAGCAAGCAAGATCCAGTCATACCAATATACAGTCTGATCATGCGCCAACTTGGGATTCGGATCCTCCGCGAAGCTGACTGCCGGATCTTTGAAAACAAGCGGATTGACTGTCCCAACACTCCACCAGTAGCTGGCATCTGGAAGATTGGCCAATCCGAACAGAAATTTGAGTGGACCGCCGCCAGACGCATTGCAACTGAGACCATTGCCGTCATGGCTGGTTCTGATTTCGAAATTATTAACGGTAACCTTCTCGAAGTCGAAGCTATGTTGGTTCGTGATCGCGCATTGATCGTTGGTACACGAAAGAGAGAACGATGCCGAAGGAAAGGCTGCCTCGACACCAGGAAGAACGACGTGATTGAAGAAAGTCTCTTGGCTGACGAGAACGGTGACGTTGCTCTTCGAATCGAGTGACGTGGAATCGAATTTGGGTGAAGGCAGAGGCGTATCGTCGAGCATGCACAGAAAACAAAGAGCGGCCGCCGAAGATGTCTCGGTGTAGTAGTAATTCCATCGCTTCGGATTCAACCAAGAGGCAACCGACGCCGGCGCCGGGTTGACATTGGCCAGAATATATTTGAGCGCCTCCTTATTGGTGCGAAGGGCGCTTGCGAAGTAGGACTGCAAGAGTGCCGATGCGACGGGATCGAGCTTCTTATTAGGATCGATGGGTTTGATGACGGAGACATTGCCTGGCGAATCTTGGCCTTGGGCCTCGGATGGCTCGAAGATCAGTTGGGTATGACCACTTGCCCCTTGTGCTTCCTGCTGCGTGCCCGCTCCGATCCAACCAAGGCGAATTTCCACGATGACCGACACGGTGGCGAGATCGTAGTCTCCGGTGATCGCACCTCCCTCGAGCGTCAGGCGACCCTGCGAGATCGGAACGTTGACTCTAAGCAGGGTATTTTGGCCGCCTCTGACGATACTCCACGGAGAGAGCTCGGCGTTGAGCGAGATCTTCGAACCCGTATCGCCGTCCGTCGTGCTGAACTGCATCCGCATGGGAACCGCGGCTAGATTGCGCTTCAGCATGTCATTAACTTCATCAATGCTGATCGCATAGGCATATTGATAATCGTAAGTTTTCAAGATAACTCCCAGGCTTGAAAAAAGTCATCCGCTAAATTAGGCAGTGCCTGCCGCAATGCCGCGATGGGGTCGTCGAGATAGAGTTTGACGTTTTCGCTGTCGAGTTCGAGCCAAGCGAACAGGGCATTCTCATGTCGAGCGAGTTCAGCAAGCTGCGCTGCGATCAGCGTGCCGCGCGAGGGGTCGTCCTGAATCAGTTGATCCAACAACGGATGAGGGAGGGTCCTTGAGTCAGCCCCGGCGGGACGCTGAACCAGTGTCGCCGTGACGTGATGCTCGTCGGGGCTTGGGAGGCGCAGCCTCACGAAGCGGTCGCTAGGAAAGGTTTTCATGGTGTATCGATCGGTCACATTGGTGGTTGAATTCGCGCGCTGCAATGAAGGAAGGCAGGCGCGACGCTACGGGCCGTAAAGTCGGTCAGGTAAACGTCGGGTTGCCGCCGAGCTGAAGAGACATATTCAGACCGGCATAGTCGAGTTTGAAAGCCTTGCTGGAATTCCAGCGTATGGGTGACACAGCATTGGCGATCAACAGATCGATTGCCGGGCTGTCATCCTTGTTGGCTTTCTCGATCAATGCAGGAACGATATGATTCGCCCCGACGATCAAACCGATGACGAGTCCACCGAGAATCAACGCCATCCCGCTGGTGAGAATCGTCAAAATGATCAAAGCGATGGCGGCGATGACATCGATGACGATCTGCGCGATGTGACTACCTTGAGTTTGGTGGATCTCATGGACGATGCTGGGCTTCTGCGCTTCCTGGAACAGAATGGTTTGTCCGGCCGACGCATTGCCAAGCGTTATCTTGTACCAGTGATCGGATTGGCAAGTGGCGATGATGCCCGGCACGATCTCGGTTTCGGTGAAGCTGGTGAGCGTGAGAATCTGACCATTCGAGGAGATTTTCAATTGCGTGAGCTTGGGGTAGTAGGTGACGCCACCATGTTGGACAGGACTGAGTGCGACCGAGCAGCCGTCGGTGAGATAAAGTTGAGTCGCATCCGCGGTCATCAGGAAATTTTTCTCGGTAAGCCCCGGGTACGCCTGCATGACCGCCGGTCTGACCAAGTCGTAGAGCCAGCGAGCTTGGCTGATCAGGAAACCCGCCACGCTCCCTCGAGGGATAGCCAACGGGCTCATTTCCTCGGATATCGAGTCGCCGGTTCTATCCTGCGTCATGGTTAGCACTGCGAATAGACTGTCGTCAAAAGAAGAATGGTCGAGGTAGGCATAGCTCGTGTAATTGGGGGTGACGAATCCCCATTGCTCGCGATCCACGGAGCGGTTGAGATCCACTGTTGCAAACACGTGCGAGAAATCGCCGAGATTCGCGTTGCCCCAATCCGACAGTGCCTTCATCGTGAGAGCGTTTGAGACGGTAGCCAGCGGCGGGTCCGTCGTCAACGAGACGACGCTCATGACAGGCACGTCGTCGATGACCTGATTCAGCGCAACCAAGGCGTGTTGCTGGCCGTTGTTGCCTTCTTCATTGTCTGTGTGCGGAATATAGTGAAGCCGAATTTCCACTATGGCATGGCCGGAGTTGAAACTAAATTCTTTGTTTGTCTTGGTGTAATGAATCTTTCCATTCTTCATGGGCAGGCTCAACCGCACGTTCTTTCCGTCACCACCTGGGCAAATCTGCCAGTCTTCAAAGTCCGCTTGGACCGTGAAGGTGGGATAGTCGATCGTGAAGTTCTTCGGGCTGGAATGATGATTCCTGATGGCTTGATTCACATCTTTGGCCGGGATGGAAAAAACGGTATCCCAGCCGTATGTGTATACAGCCTGTTCATTGGCTTCCGTGTTGTACATTATTAAATTTCCATGAAAATATATTGGTCAAACTATATGAAATCATTGATGAATCGATTGGTTGCTGTATTTCGTTTTGAATCCAATTTGTAGACTGCCCGCAATCTGAGCACTGACTAGATCAAACCCGTCGATCTGAGGGAATGCGTATGGGTTGATTATCGATTGAGCGAATTCATCGAATCCGGGGAGCTTGTCCCATTGCTTGTGCGCCATGTTTTCAAGATGTCTATTGATGACTTTTTCATCGAAGGTGACAATCAATGCTGTAATGCTGGCGAGAGCGGCGACGACCATCCAGCGTGGAGCGTTAAGCGCTGTGCCGATGGAGGTCAACATGCCCTCACTCCGCTGAGCCATCGCCGCTACTACTTCTTCGGCTAAGGCTGCAGCAACTCCATCATCGGTCGGGGCTAGAAGACCTTCATTAAGAAAGGCTCTAACCGAATTTTCAGAGGTTTCAGCAATTTCAGCATTGGCTACGCAACGCGCGATGCATGAATATCCAATAGGACCAATGGCAAACAGTAGCGCCAATCCCGCGCCGACACCTGCTTCAATTGTTAGGCGATTTATTGCGGAATCAGTCTTGGTTACAGTTACGTCGAGTTTTGGGTTCGTGATTGGGTCGAACCAGAGTATATTTTTATTGCCTTTCTTTTGAAGTGTGAGCTTCAAATTCTCTGTATAATTTATATGAACATTGAAATCTGAATTGGCAGAATAAGTTAAATCAATGAATTTAATTTCAGCGCTATTGTCCTGTAGCGTAATTTCAAAACCGCCACGCTGAATTTTTATCTCAGTGGAAATGTAAACGTCGATTGTTTTTTTGGTGAGGTGAAGTATATATTCACTACTATTGTCGCCCTTGCTCAATAGCCATTGCTCTCCGGAAACGATTACGTCAACTTTGTATTGATCGGATACGAAAAATATTTCGGCGAGATCGTCTCTCAAGTCTTGAGAGATTTTGGAATCGTCAAGTTCATCTGGGAATGATTTCGCGTTGATAGTTCCTTGCTTCTTCTCGTCCATTTCGAATTTTCCAAGAAGCAAATCCTTATCATTTATAACAGTGAGTCCATCATTGGTGATCAGAAAATCATCGTCTTTGGAGCCCTTGAAGAGCGCGCGTGCGCCGACCAGCAGCATGTTCTTGACGAAAAGTCGGCTGCTAATGAGGAAACCCGCATCTGCCCCACTGGGAATGGCATTCGGTGATACTTGGTGGCTAGCCGCACTTATGTTTTGGGTTGTCATGGACAGCACACTGAAAATGCTTGAGTCAGTGGGGCCGTTGTCGATTACCGCGTAGCTCGCTTCGATAGGGCTGAGCCAGGAGAATTGCGGAGATTTGGAGATGATGGGATCCAAATTCAAGCTCGAAAAAACGTGATTAAATTCCCCTACGTTTTTATTAAACCAGATGCTGAACAACTCAGGTAAGACCGTGGCTGCAATTCCTTCGGTTGGGTTGTGCGTGATATTGAAAATAAGAATCGCCGGTTCGCCGTCAATTATTTCATCTTGTATGATCTTGAGGTTGACTTCCCAGCTTTTTTCGTATTGATAAACATTGATGAATTCATCTTTGCTCTTTTCTTTGTCTTCTTGGTAAAAGAGGTAAAAATTAATGTGATCATCGGAAATAATCCACTCGACTCCCTTGCCGTTCTTGTTTTTCTTTATAAGTTGAGCAGTGGATTTGTCGGATAATTTTTTCCCTTTGTTGGAGAACTCATCTTTTAGTTGGGAGGGAATCTGATTTCCGTCCAAGGACGCGCGGATTGTGTCGATCAGCGTATTTCCACTCATCACGAAGGCGAACTGATCGGGATTGGGAATCCACTCCATGCCGACTTCGATGAACACGTCGACGCCAGCGAGGGGATAGTTCTTCTCTTTGGTGAAATACGTTCCCGATGTGATGGGGCATTGCATGCGAACATTTTTTCCGTCCCCACCCGGCGTCAATTGCCAGGGGCCGAATGTCGCATCGATTTTGTAGCTGTCGTCGTCGTCCGCGCTCTGGACGATGTGTTTGGCGTTGTTGTCGATGGTGCTCCAGGACGCTTTGATAGCCGCGTTGGCGCCATCGAAATAAATGGCGAAGACACTGTCCCAGCCGTAAGTATCCGCGCTTGAGCTGCCGGTGGGCTGTTCGGCGCGAGCAAACAATTTTTGATTCATGGCACCTCCTGATATGAGAAACCCACCTTTTGCAACAACCATGCCAAATTGCTAACGCGTTGTTCCGTATCGAAAAATCGAATGGATGCCATAGTCGGGATTGCGGGAGTGGACGGATCAGTCCATCCGGGTTGCGTGGCGATTGGACGAGATCGGCCAATCGCCACGCCGTCTCGTGAGCAATGAGGGAAGAAGCGTGCCGATCTGAGTGCATGCACCGCCGAGCTATTCGTCGCGTGGCGTGTGCTCCGTGCCGGTGCGCAGCGTTCAAGCTGCTCGGAGCCTGCTCGCGGCTTGATCTATTTCTACACGCTCAATTTCATGAGCCGACGCATGAGCCATGTTGTCGCCCAAGGCGATGGGGACACGCCGAACGCGATTCGCCCCCTCTAGGCTGAGGTGGCGCCGCTCAAGGCAAAGACAGCCTTCGGCTTCCTTGAGCTCTGTGCTCGAGCTTGCGCCGTCCGAAATGCGCCTTTACGCCACGCCAACAGTGATGCCGGTAGCGACTGAGGCATCTGTTTCGGCGGTCGTGTCAATTCCAGCCGCCGTTGGCGCTCGCGAGAGGCGCTGACTTGGCAGACGAAGGTAGTTCTTTGGATGCTCGATATTGCATCGCCCCACGGACCGGGATTCGATGCAGATAGAACAGCGCACACGACCACGCCGGTCGGGCTGGCGGCGATGCTCGGCTTGCGATCGATCGATTTGTCCGCGCTGGGAGGGGATGAACGCCGGGTTCGTTTCCATCCTTCCGGTCCGTTGCTTGTCGGTTTTGCTGGACGAGAACATCTGCGTTGGGTGTCGTGGAGCGGCGTTGGGCGATGTCGACGTGGGATCGATGAATAGGGATAGCACCTACCCGCGAGGTCATATCGGCATTTTTTTTACGTATAAAATGAACTATGTCGACAATATACATTCGTGTGAAGTAAAGACACTGGATCGCGGCCGGTATGGTGATGGCAAACAAACGAAGTTGCCCGACCAGCCGGCTAGGAGGAGTCGTCCGCCATGTTTCTGTAGAAGGGATGGAATCAGCATGGAAAGTCCGCATGCTGAAACCATTGAGACCGGGTAATCGGAGTCGCCTGGCACTTTATTTGCATGCCTAAACATCTGGTGGGCTAGCCCGTGTCGCCCCGTGTCGCCGATTGGGCATCGGAAGTAGACGGCCTGTGTCAGGTCGCAGGCCAAGGCGAGGGGAAAACGGAGACGGGTTTTCATGAACTAAGTCAATACCAACGAGCATGAGGAGGAGTGATGACCGATGTCTTGAAGCAGCAGTGCGAGCAATACGACATGGCGGGAAGCGATCCGTCTGCCTGGGCGCCGGCGACGGTGAGCAAGCAGCAGGTGAAATACGCAACGTATGTTTGCTTCTTCGCTTGGGTGTTCGCCGTATACGACTTCATCTTGTTCGGCACGCTGCTGCCGCGCCTTGGCGAGCATTTCCATTGGAGCGCGGGCACGCAGACCTACATCAATACCTGGGTGACGCTAGGAACCGCGATTGTGGCATTCGGAATTGGTCCAATCGTCGATCGGTTGGGGCGCAAGAAGGGGATCATCCTCGCCGTCGTGGGCGCTGCGCTCTGTTCCGGCCTGACGGCGGTTGCGGGGTGGGTCATCGGCGTATCCGCCGGCATCGGCATCGTGCTGCTGATTCTCGTGCGGTCGCTTGCCGGGCTTGGATATAGCGAGCAGTCCATCAACGCGGTGTACTTGAGCGAATTGTTTGCGGTCGTCCATACGGATGAAAAAGCGACGGGTCGTCGCGGGTTTATCTACGCGCTTGTCCAGGGCGGCTGGCCGATCGGTGCCGTGCTGACCGCGGCGCTGGTGGGCGTTCTGTACCCGATCGGCGAGCATCTGTTTGGGCCGGGCGGCGGGTGGGCTACTTCGTTCATCTTCGCAATGTTTCCCGCCGTCATCATCGCGCTCTTGGGGAGAGGGCTCGTCGAGACGCCGCAATTCGAGGTCGGCCGGCGCATCAGGCAGCTCCGCTCAAATGCTCAATTGCAAGAGGCGGACGCACTGGCCCGGCACTGGCACATCGATCCGGATCAGCACAGCCGGGCGGGCATCGGAACCATCTTTCGCGGCAAGCTGCTGAGGCCGACGCTCGCACTGTCGCTGAGCACGTTTCTCAACTGGTTTGCCATCGTGATCTTCGCGGTTCTGGGCACGTCGGTGCTTTCAGGGGCCGGTGGGACGGCGGGCAAGCAAGTTGCGTTCACGAGCGCGCTCGACGTGCTGATCGTGTCGAATCTCGCGGGCTTTCTCGGGTATTTGTTTCATGGATGGCTCGGAGACAAGATCGGTCGACGTAACACCGTGTCGATAGGTTGGATCATCGGCGGCATTGCGTTCGCCCTGATGCTGAAAGCGCCCGATGGCGACTTTTGGAAAATCGTACCGCTGTATTCGCTCGGGCTATTCTTCATGATCGGACCGTACTCGGCCAATTTGTTCCTGATTGGCGAGAGTTTTCCCAGTCACGTCCGCGCGACCGCCGGTGCATTTGTCAACGCATGCGGCCAACTCGGCGCAATCTGCGCGGGTTTTGGTATCACGCATACGCTTTCCGGCGGGGAAGGATGGGTACAAGCCGCGCTGTATTGGGGCGCGATTCCATGTACCTTGTCCGGGATTTGCATGGCGTTTGCGAGACATGTGGATCCTGCGTCCGTGAAGTAGCCATACGATTTGCACTCACGCGCCGGGCAAGACACTCATGCCCGGGCTGGTCGCGCAAACCGGCTTCCGGGCCTGTGACGCCGCAGGTCCTTTGCGCTGAGTGCCCGTTTCATTGAGCGCGCGGTTGCTTTGGCATGACTCGATCGTGGTCGTTTCATGTTGCCGTAGATTCAGCATCGCGGCGCGTCATGAAGGCTTAAAACCTGAAAATGTGCGTATCGAGCAGAATTTCGCGATTTTGCTTCGGATAGCCTATCAACAAGCGTGCATGATCGGAGTCGAGCTTGGCATGTGCGACTTCAGCCGCAGATATCGTCTCCCGACGGAAGCGCAGCCGCAGAGTCAATCGAACCGGGCCCCCTCGCTTGGCTGGAACGCTTTGCGCTTGGGCGCCCGAATTCCTGTTTCGCGCCACCGACACACGCAAGTGCGCATTCGCTCGTCACTGCACGCATAGCCCTGATCGAATGCTTCACGCATCAAACGTGCCGCATGGTGCCCGGCTTGGGCCGACGATGTGGGCTTGCAGCCAGTCGAAGCGTTTTCTCATGGCCGGTTCGTCGGTGACTGTCGAGATTACGCACCTCGGATAGTCGGTCCGGTTTCCTCCGCCCGCCTCATTTATGCGCGCGCGATCGTGCGGGAATGGGTTGCGCGCCGCGCGCTCGCATAGCCGAACCTTTTCACGAAAATACTCCTGCCCGGTTTCGGCCGTGATGCTCCCCGTGATTACCTTGGCATGCCCTTCGTAGGATGACGCTGGACATCCATCACGGAAGTCGCGATACGAACGATCGGTTTGAAATACGACGCGACATGGTTTCGTTATCTTAACCACGGCGTGTCGAATCCATCCGGACTTCGGTTTCGTAAGAACGCAGCGAAGCTATTTGAGCAGGGAGTTCGGGAGGACCACCCGGCTCGCAAACTCGACACTGAATCTCGATATCCAGCGAGGTGGACGATACCGTCCACGGTTGAAGAGCATCGAGTAGTCCAATCCGTCCATCCAAATCTGTGCCAACCGCGCGACATATGGAAATTTCCATAAAAGCAGGACCTTAGCGTACTTGGCATAGCTATTGCGTAAGTGTGATCTCCGATCTACGGCGTTCTCGTGATGCTGCTGACTGTATCCCGGTGTAGTCGCCGTATATCCCTGATGAGATCGGAGATGTCGATCATGAAAGAGCTTCATTCTTGTTCGTCGCAATCATGATGAGATGATCGGCGAATTGGAAGTGGATCATTAATAAGGAGGGCGTTTTTAAATGAAGTAAATTTCAATTAATTGTTTGATGTTTAAATGAATCAATTGATGATGGATTGGCAATAATATTCGGCCGGAGTAGCGGTTGGAGTTTAGATCGAAAAAGATTTTCGCTGATCGTGATTTTGGCGAAAAGATTCATATGATCTTATGATGAATTGGGAGGGGATTTATTCATCATGAATAAGCTTGAGTTCGAGCAAGCAAATTTCAGTGATCTTGGGTTGCAAGCCATGAATCACATGGGTTAAGAATCAGGCGATAAATCAGGGAAGTTGCTGGACATTATGAATTCAAGATGGCATCAGTAAAGTTACTTATCGAAAATTTTCAAGAGGAAATATCATGACTCACACGTTTGATCCCGTCATTCAAAGCTATTTTCGTCGGAACACGCCGCCCTCGGTAAACAAAGGAGTGCGGTATGCCATTGCACAAGGGCCGAGTCAAGTGGCTACGCTCAGTACTATCAAGGAAGCGATCGCGTTCAATTTCGGTACATTGGAGGAAGCTTGTGAGATGGCTGGTTTTTACAACAGTCAACTCATCAGCTTCCCGGAGTTATTTCTATCTGGGTATGAATTCGGTGAAACCGATAAATCGGATGAGCCCGTAAGGACGGTTAAGGAAACTGCGGAATATATTAAGAATAATGGCTATCTGGAAGAATCGGGGCCGATCTCGAAAATTGCAAAGTATAGAAACATCGCGATTATTTGCCCCTTGCCGTATGCTGGGAGCGATCCAAAAGGGAATGATGGAATTTATGATGCCGCTGTTGTTTTTGATGCTGATGGCAAGAAGCTAGGCATGCAGTTCAAGAATCACCTGTGGGGAATTGACGAACGACGCTGGTTCCGTATCCCGGAATATGGTGATACAGATAATCCTTTCCGGACATTCGAGATCAATGGGATTCCTGTTGGCGTGGCTATTTGCTATGACGCGGAATTTCCGGAGGTTGCTCGGTCACTGGCGCTCAACGGGGCGTTGATTTCCGCAATGCCGACTGCGGCACCAAATTCCAAGCTGCCCGGGCAGAGTGAGCCTTACCCGGATATTTCTGAGCATTACATCCCCGCCAATGCTTTGCAAAATCAGAATTTTTGCAGTTATGGAAATCGAGCAAGTTGGGAGTTTAAATTAGAGAATGAAAAGCAGGAGAACGTTCTCGAGTATTCCGGGAACAGCATCATATGCAGCCCTTATGGGAAGCCGCTGGTGAAGGCCTTTGGAAATCAAGACACATTGTTGATCGCTGATTGCATTATCTGTGATTTCCCGAGTACCCAACCTCCTGACACGGATTATCTGATAAACCGACGTCCGGAAATATACGGAGTCATGACATCGATGGAGGCTGATTTTCCGGGCGGAAAGAAATATCGATATCCTGATGAGCCCAAGCAGCATCAAGATCCGGACCGTCCTGACGATAATAAAAATAGCTGTCAGAAAGTATCGACGTAAGATATTTATGGTTTAACTATGTAAATTTGGACTCCAAGTAATCGGAGTCCAAATCTATTTATTCTTAATATTTTTATTTTCAAGGAAGTTTGTGATTCGTCATTGAATTTGAGGTTTCTGCTTGTGCGGTTGACGTGATCGAGGGGGACAATAATGTTGGGATGGAGTCGTGTTTTTTATAAAAAATTATGACGCTCATAAACATTTCATGACGAATGCGTCGGGCATGAGGGGGGCTACGGATGGACGATTTAATTAAATTATTCACGGAGTTGAAAGGTGTGGTGGGAGGGGTGCTTGCGATTGCGGTGTCGGCCGTGGTCTGGATGTGGCGGGAACGCAGTCAGCGAGAGATGACTGGAGCCGATGCATCAGGACAAATCAAAGCACTGGCGGTTTATGAGGGTCTCCTGAAGGCAGAGCGCGAAGCACGAGTGAGCGCCGATCAACGCGTCGATCAGTTCGCAAAGGAACGGAATGATGCATTTCAGCAGGTTTGGGAGCTTAAAGGTCAATTGAAGGGGGTGCTTGAGCAGTTGGAGGGGCAAAACCGTGAACTGATGTTGTCTCAAGAGCGTATTCGATTTTTGGAGGAGAGGCTTGATGAAAATAAATAAAAGAAATTTTAATAAATTGATGGGGAGATTTAATTGTCGAAGATGGGCGGTGAGGAAATTTTCAGACTTTGGGGAGATTTATAACTCTATTGTAGGGAGAGAGAGATGCAAAATAGAAAGGCATTTTTAGATATGCTGGCGGTGGCAGAGGGTACCAGCATCAGTCCCGCAACGCGGAATGACGGCTACGATGTCATTGTTACGGGGATAGATGGAAGGCCGGAAATTTTCACGGATTACAGCACGCATCCATTTGAACGCGGCCGTGCATCTAAATTAATTAATAGTAGAGGGCTGACCTCCAATGCGTCCGGGCGCTATCAGTTCATGCTCAAAGACTGGTCTCATTATCGTAGATTGCTTAATTTGTCTGATTTCGGGCCGGATTCTCAGGATTCGTGGGCTATTCAGTTAATTAAGGAACACGGCGCGTTGGGCTTGATTGATTCGGGTAACTTTGATCTGGCGGTTTATAAAGTTAGGAACTTATGGGCCAGCCTTCCCGGAGCTGGTTACGAGCAACCCGAGCACTCGTTGGGTGCGCTGCGCCAGGTTTATCTAAAAAAGGGTGGCGTAGTGCTTTGATATTGTTAATTTTTTTGGTCATTTAATTGGCGTGGCACTATGGTTCCGAACTGGAAATGCGTGCTTGTCTGATCGATTGGCGTGATCGTGTAGGCTAATGTAAATCGATGCGGAATTTTTAATTAATGTATTAAAAAAATATGGCGACGCGAATTATTTTTTGAGGGAGTTATATTTTTGATGATGTCGAATATTATAGGGTTTACTCCAATACAAAAGAATCAACATTGGTGTGAGATTGAATGCACATTGATATCAATATCCATTTTTTTGTAAGTGAATATGTGGCTTAATTATCAAATGGTGCGAAGCAATACCTGTATGAATTACTAGGGTAGCGACCGCGTAGCCCGTGCCATGAGCTTTTTCGGCTCCCGTCACGAGAGCTGCCGGAAAATTTTACGGCATATTTTATTTATTTATTTGAAATGATTCGGTTTGAGATGTCGGCAGTGTGAGTGTGATGCGGCGACGATATGTGCTGATTTGGATGTTTCGATTGATCGAGAATAAGAGATGAGAAATGCCAATGTCGAGGGTGTTGTTGAGTATGGCGAAGAAGTTTTTCCTTGCGCAGTAGAATCAATAGGGCTGCATATAAGCGGGAGTGTATCAATCGAGGATTTGAAAATTGAATTTTTATTTGATGAAATTGACGCCTTTCGTCAAATTTTTCCATGGAGGGATATTTTATTATTTAATTCATGTCGCGATAAGAGCTTGGTGACCGAGAGTAGTGGGGCAAAGGGGATGGTATCCAAGATGCTTTTGTTAATACCGGGCGAGACAAAAGTCGACGCCGATATCTCCATGCATCTTGATGAGAGTCAATTTGCCACACGCGCTGTCGCATACTCGAGGTTGACGCCATGCCCCGGATGCTGACTCAAGTGCCTCCCGGTGTGCAGGAGGGCGTCGTTGCTTTGTCTTCCCGTTCGTCTGCATATAAAGGAGCGTCGACCGAAATGATCGGCACTTCACCTACTTGGCGACATCTCAACCAACTGATCGAACGCATCGCCCCAACTGATCGACCGGTGCTGATCAACGGCCCGACCGGCGCGGGCAAGGAGGTGCTCGCTCAACGCGTGCATTCGGTGAGTCCTCGAGCCAATGCGCCATTCATCGATGTGAATTGTGGCGCCATCCCGGAGAATTTGGTCGAATCGGAACTGTTTGGCCATGTCAGGGGCGCATTTACCGGCGCCTCCAACACGCGCAGCGGATTTTTTCAGGAAGTCGGAAAAGGGACGCTTTTTCTCGACGAAATCGGAGAGTTGCCCCTGTCTCTACAGCCCAAACTCCTTCGGGTGTTCGAGACACGTTGCTTTCGCCAAGTTGGCGCTTCAAATAGCTTGCCATTCGAAGGCCGGATCATTGCGGCGACCCATCGCGACCTGGTGTCCATGGTGAAGATGGGACACTTCAGGGAGGATCTATATTATCGGTTGGCTGTTTTCGTGCTGGATCTGCCGGGCCTCAACGAGCGGCGAGAAGATATACCCGCGCTTGTCGAGTATTTTGCCAGCATCCAGCCACGTAAGCTCACCTTCACTTCGGACGCTATGCAGCGATTGTATCAACAGCCTTGGCCGGGAAACGTCAGGCAATTGCGCAATGTTATCGAAAAACTGAGCGTTCTGTCTGAAAGCACTTGTGTCGACGTTCTCACGTTGGACTCTTTTCTGATGCCTGTTGAACGTCCCGACAACTCCCATCATGCGCTGGCGGATACCTTGCTTCTACTCGAGGGGAGCAATAAGCTGGCCTTTGCCGAGAGCTTGCTCATCGATCGAGCCTTGCAACGAAGCCAGGGCAACAAGACAGTCGCGGCAAGGCTGCTGGGTGTGAGCCGCAAGACCGTGGAGCGGCGGCTTAAGGTGAGGGAAGCCAACATTCATGCCGCCGATACGCTCTTGATGCAAGTGCGCGGGCTGGTTGAAGTATCCCAATTCTCGGCGGCAATTCCAGCACTGCGCCACTACCTCGAGCGATTCGATGGTGACGAACGAACGGAAGTGTCACGTCGACTGGAGGCATTGAGATTGCTGGGCATCTGCCTGCGTGGAGTCCATGGCTGGTCGAGTGACAAAGTACGCGTTTGCTATGAAGATGCGTTGAAGATCAGTCAGGGGAAAGAAGGTGAACTGGAATGGTCTGCCATTCGGTTCGGCATATGGGTTTCCCAACTCATGACCTTGGACTTGAGCAAAGCTCGTGCTACGGCACTGGATATGCTTTTACGCGCGCAGCGCATCGACGATCGAAATGCGTTGGACGAGGCGCATGTCGCGATGTCGAGCACCCTTTTCCTATTGGGTGATTATGAGGAAGCACTGGCCTACTTGGGCCGTGGCGGTTTATTGAGCATCAATCGTGACGATGTTCGCGTGGGCATCCAAGGCTTTGATCTCGCGGAGATGGCATTGACCGCGGAAGGACTCTCGGCCTTCCAGATCGGCGCCTATGATCAGGCGCGTGCGGCAATGGAGAGGCTCATCACACGTTCGTCGCGGCAACCGTCGCACGCTTTTAGTTGTGCGATTGCTTTGCAAGGAGCGGCTTGGCTGGCTTGTTCGTTTGAAGAGGTCGAGCTGCTTGGTGAAATCTCGACCGCCCTCGAGAATCTATCGGTGGCCCACGGATTTAGTTTTTACGAAGATAGGGCGAAGGTGTTTCGTGGCTACCATCTTGCGTGGAAAGGGTGTTACGAGGAGGCTGAGAAATGTATGCAAGACGCTTACCAGCACTACACGCAATTGCACGGCAATAACCTGTTGGGATCTTTTCATGCCTGGCATTTTGCTGACATGTTGTTGAATATGGGGGAGGAGCAGCGTTGCATCGATGTGATTACTCAAGCACTTGATAATGTTTTGCAGCATCAGGACCGTACATATTTGGGCGAAATGCTCGTGCAGATTGCGCGAGCAAAGTGGGCGCTGGGCAATCGCGAGGAAGCCGAGCAGAGATTGCACAGCGCATTATTGACGGCCAGAGCGATCGGGTCCGTTCCCGCGCGCATTGCCGCAGCGTATCAATTGGCGATGTTGAAGCGAGAGGATCGGCCCGCGCAAGCCATTGAGATCCTGAGTCACGCCTTGCAAGGCGTCTCTCAAGCACATTCGCCACCGAGCCATGCCCGCGCATGGCAGTTGCTGGATCACTTGCGTTCGTGATTCCGCCCATCCGTTGTGCGTTCATTCGCGCTTAAGCGCGCCTCGGCGCACGCCATTGGACGACGAGTTTGAGTCGTGGAGGGAGGCCACGTCGATGCATCCCCCCGAGTGCCTGGCAATCGAGGTTGGCGCCAGCCTGTGCTCGCAGGATGCGATTCTGACGCTGTCGCGGCTGAGGCGGTTGTTATAGGGGCTAAGGCACGCGTTCGCGCGGGCGGACAACGGCGCCGAATTTACCGCTGTCAAGGTTATGCGCTGGTTGCAAGATGCTGCAATCGACCCGGCCTGCATCGTGCATGGCAGTCTGTGGCACAACGGATTTGTCGAAAACCTCAACGGCACGCTGCGCGACGAATGGCTGCATCGCGAATGGTTCCGCAGCCGTGCCGAGGCCAAGGTACTCATCGAACGCTGGCGACAGTTTTACAACAAACGCCGGCCTCATATCGCACATCGTTACGAACCTCCGGCCACGGTCCGTCGAGCCTGACGGGATGCCGGCAATATCGACGCGAAACTCACCGTCTGCTTGGTCAGAAACTTCCGTTTCAGGTCAGGTACTGTGATCGGCACCGATATGGATTTCATGGGCCACATGCAGTTAAGTTGCCGGGCGAGATTCCCGCGCATCACGATGAACGATGCAACCGGCTGCGCGACGCGCGTATCAACGTCGTCCCGGACTGTTGCGCGCCGTTCTGAAGGACTGATTCGCGGGCCTTCTATCTTCTCGTTGCCGGCGCGCATTCAGGCGACGTCGTCTCGATTGCGGGAGCGCGGCGGCCTGTCAGCTGTTCGCGCTCGCCGACGAGATCGTCAATCCAGGTTGAATAGCGCTCTATCGTCAGGGTGCGTGAGTCCACTGTCCAACACGTACTGGAACACGGATTCGTCGAATACTCCTCGTTGCATGGCCAGCAGCACTGCCGTGCCGATCAATTGATTTTTTCGATCGAAATCCACGTGATCCTGTGATGAAATGGATTGTATCAATATTACACGGAAAATGGGCGCTGACGGAGCTCGGGGTTTAATCATTGACATGGTGTCGTCTCTCAGTTAATTATTAAGATACATTTATTCTTGATCGGCGTTGATGCACTCGTCTGTGGCGCTTCTCTTTAGTGAATTTTCCAGTGTAGAAATGGAATGGATTAAGTGAGGCGCCGCGATCGTGTTCAAGAATGGGACGTTGTAGCACAGTGGATATTCGACGTACCTCGGATAGGGTCTCAGAAGCGCGGCCGACCATTGATCACCGGCGATCAATGCCATTCGAGACAGTTGTTTGGACAAGTTGACGACTCGCTCGAAGCGTCGGATCGATTGAAATTCCTTTGCGGCCCAGGAAATCTTCTTGTTATTTTCAATTTTGAATGTGCCATCGGCCAAGATTGTTCCGCGTCTGGCCGCCTGACCGACATGGATTGTCCACAATGCCGAACAGCACCACGTGCTCCCCGTTCGGCGTTCAATTGATGCGTAGGCTCGGCTCGGCGTTCCATCCGGGAATGCGGAGGGGCCGATATAGTCGAACAGTATGATCTCGGAACCTATGCGCATACCCCGCGCGATTGCAAGGGTTTGGGGTGGTAGTCCCAATTTTTGTAGCCAAACATTAACGTCGCGAACAACTCGAGTGTAATTCTTATCTGCCAGGTAGTGGCGTCGAATGGAGTGATGAAATTGAATTTTTGGATTATTCATATTCACGGATAAATTTGATAGTTTCGTGTTTGCAAGATTTTCTTGTTGCGATTAATGATCATGTGTGAAATGAAATTAAATATTTGTTGAAATTTATAAAAATGAGTGACTCGAGGTGAGGGTGTGCAAATCATGCTTCGATATGAATTTTTCCCAGATGGTGTGACCCCGTTTTAATTTTATATGTTGTTCAGATCGCGGTGATGAATTTTTGATTAATCATATCAAAAGATGATTGATGGATGGAGTTTTATTTTTTAATGACGGATATATATTTTTTTGATTTTATGCCGGTGGTTCGTCGGCGAGCGATCTGATTTATCAATTTTGAGTTGATAAATCAAGTTCATTATTATATTGAGTGAATCGTTTTGAGTTGTAATGCTCGATTGTGTCGAGGTGGTGAGTTAACGAAATGACCGACATGGCCGGGAAAAGAGACTGCCAACGTCGCAAAGGCCTTGTGTCGTCGTGGGGGCGGGATGTCGGACAGCGGGAACCAAAAAAATATCGACATCGTGGTTTTCGCCGCCGCCGGTATTCGGAACCAATATTTATTTTCTAAACGTTGCCAATGCTTCAGATGTCGATGCGGTCGATGCAGCGATGTGGGGATAGTCGTCACGTTCTTTCCCTGGATGTCGTTCATTTGATGCAATGGTGCTGAAGTGACCTCCGCGTAAACACCGATTTCCGTCCATTCATTGAACAGTTTCAATATAAATGTATATGTTTCTCAATAACCATTTATGTCAAATCATGGTCGATGAGTCGTTTCCCACGGTTGAGTCGCTGGTGCGTGCGTATGCCGTTGGCGCGGCCGATCCAGTGAAGGTGACGAGAATCGCATTGGCCCGGGCGGCGGAGATGCCGACGGTGTTTCTGTCTGTCATGCCGGAACGTGCATGCGCGGAAGCGGAAGCGGCGGCGACGCGCTGGCGGGTGGGGCGGCCGCGGAGCATGCTCGATGGCGTGCCGATCGCTTGGAAAGATCTTTTTGACGTTGCCGGCACGGTCACCACTGGTGGCGCAGCAGTATTTCGCGACCGAGCGCCGGCTGTCTGCGATGCGGCGCTGGTTGCGGCCGCCGCGCGGGCGGGGATGGTCAGCATCGGCAAGACCAATTTGAGCGAGCTCGCGTTTTCAGGGCTCGGTCTGAATCCCCATTTCGGCACGCCGACGAATCCTTTGCTGGAGAACGGCGCGCGCGTGCCGGGCGGTTCGTCGTCCGGCGCCGCCGTCGCCGTTGCCACTGGCGTGGTGCCGATTTCAATCGGCACCGATACAGCCGGCTCCATCCGGGTTCCGTCGGCGTTCAACGGCTTGGTGGGGTATCGCGCAAGTACCGCCCGTTACGAACGCGATGGGGTGATGCCGCTGTCGACGACACTCGACACGCTCGGACCGCTGGCACGCAATGTCGCCGATTGTGTTGCGTTCGATTACGCTGTCCGAGGCGTCACCTGCCCGACCGGCCGGATTTCACTGCGCGATTGTTATTTCATTGTCGATCCCACGCTGTTTGAGCGCTATCGAGTCGATGCCGTTGTCGAACGCCAATTGTTGCGCTTCGTCGAACGACTCGCAGCCGGCGGCGCGCACATCGTCACTCGTCCGCTTGCGGTGCTTGCGGATCTGCATGAGTTGATTGAAGGGCAGGGCTGGCTCGGCGCGCTTGAGGCGTTTAACCGATATCGAGGCCTGCTCGACAGTGACGACGCGACGCGTCTCGATTCACGTGTGCGGGTACGACTCGAGCGGGCGAGGGCGATTCCCGCCGCGCGCCTGACGGCGCTGCTGGATGTTCGCGCCGGATTCATCGCGCGCTTCGCCAAAGAAATGGGCGAGGCGACACTGATCGCACCGACCGTCGCCCACGTCGCACCGTTGCTCGCGCCGCTCGAGGCCGACCCGGCATACTTCGCGGAGGTCAATCTACGGACGCTCGCGCTTACCATGCTCGGCAGCTTTCTTGATACGCCGGCGATCGCCGTGCCATCAGGTGTCGATGTCGCGGGCTTGCCGACAGGTGTTCAACTTCTTCGCGCGCAAGGTCAAGACGACAAGTTGCTGGCCGTTGCTCTGGCGCTCGAAGCGCTTCTTTTCTGATACGAGACGAACAGGATGGAACTATGGCCAAGGAGATTCTGATTTCATTCGGCGTTGACGTCGACGCCGTCGCCGGCTGGCTCGGTTCATACGGTGGGGATGATTCACCCGATGATATTTCACGGGGATTGTTTGCGGGCGAGGTCGGTTCGATCCGTTTGCTCAACTTGTTCAAGCGCGAGAATATCCGCACGACTTGGTTCATTCCTGGTCACTCGATCGAAACATTTCCGGACGCAATGAGGGCGGTCGCCGATGCCGGCCACGAGATCGGTATTCATGGCTACAGCCATGAAAACCCAATCGCGATGACGGCTGAGCAGGAGGAGATCGTGCTCGACTACAGCATTGAACTCGTCACGCGTCTGAGCGGCCGCCGGCCGACGGGTTATGTGGCGCCGTGGTGGGAATTCAGTAAAGTGACCAACAGGCTGCTGGTCGAGAAAGGCATCAAATACGATCACAGCCTCATGCATGACGATTTTCATCCGTACTATGTGCGGGTCGGTGATACGTGGTCCAGGATCGATTACAGTCAGCATCCCAAAACCTGGATGAAGCCACTGGTTCGTGGGGAGGAAACAGACCTCGTCGAAGTACCCGCCAACTGGTATCTCGACGACCTGCCACCGATGATGTTCATCAAGAAATCACCGAACAGTCATGGGTTCGTCAATCCCCGTGACATCGAGACGATGTGGCGGGACCAGTTCGACTGGGTTTATCGCGAATACGACTACGCTGTTTTTCCCATCACGATTCATCCCGACGTGTCTGGCCGGCCGCAGGTGCTGTTGATGCTCGAGCGCTTGATCGCGCATTTCCGATCCCATGAGGGTGTTCGTTTTTGCACGTGCGATGAGATCGCCGACGATTTCATCTTGCGTCATCCACGCGGAAAGGCCGTCTGAGTACCGACGTGCGGCTCAGGCTTCCTCGTTTTTACCGGAGAATCGAGCATGAAAGTAGCTGTTGTCACGGGGGCTGCGAGCGGTATCGGTCAGGCGCTGGCTGTCGCGTATGCGCAGGGCGGAGTCGCGGTGGTCGGCGGGTATCTGCCGGGCGATCCGCACGATCCGTCGCTGACCCTGCGCGCGGTCGAGAAAGTGGGGGGCCGGTGCGTGATGCAGGCTGTCGATGTCACGATGTCCGACGAGGTGGATTCGCTGGCTCAGACCGCGCTCGATGCGTTTGGCCGACTCGACTACGCAGTCGCCAACGCGGGTCTGTTGCGCGCCAGCCCGTTCCATCGAATGAGCGACGAACAATGGTTTCAGATGCTCGATGTGGATCTGGGCGGGGTGATGCGCACGTTGCGTGCCGCCGCGCGCCGAATGGCGGATGACGGCGCGATGGTCGCGGTGTCGTCGATCGCCGGAGGGGTTTATGGCTGGGATGGGCACGCGCACTACGCCGCGGCGAAGGCCGGCATTTCGGGATTGTGTCGTTCCATCGCCGTCGAGCTCGCTGATCGGAATATCCGTTGCAACGTGGTGGTTCCCGGGCTCGTCGAAACGCCGCAATCGCTCGACGCACGGCATTCGCTGGGCCGCGATGGTCTGCTCGCCGCGGCGGCGGCGATTCCTCTGGGTCGTGTCGGCCGACCGGAGGAGATTGCGAAACTGATCCGGTATCTTACGAGCGACGACGCTTCTTACATCACCGGACAGACCGTCGTCGCAGATGGCGGCCTTTCCGTTCGCTGGCCAAGTTGACCGATATTGCGGTGGAGCGTGGCGATATGAACACCTTGTTCTCTCTATCCGGACGCCGGGTAGTCGTGACCGGCTCGGCGAGCGGTATCGGCGCCGCCATCGCGCTGACCTATGCACAGGCCGGCGCCGATCTAGTGCTCGCCGATCTCGATGGCGGTCGTCTCGAAACGATCGCGCAACGATGTCGTGCGTTTGGCGTGATGGCCTTGCCGGTGCAAGCGGATGTGAGCGACGAAGGCGACGCGGAGCGGATCGTGGATTGCTGTATCGAGTCTTTTGGCGGCATCGACATACTCGTCAACAACGCGGGAATGCTCACACAAGGGCGTTGTGTCGATCTCACAACGCGTGCGTGGGATGACATGTTGCGGGTCAACCTGCGCAGCGTGTTTCTCTGTACCCGCCGCGCATTGCCGTCGATGCTCGCGCGGAAGTGGGGGCGAGTGATCAACATCTCGTCACAGCTCGGCATCAAGGGCGGAGTCGAGTTGAGCCACTATGCGGCAGCCAAGGCCGGCGTGATCGGATTCACCAAATCGCTCGCGCTTGAAGTCGCTTCGGAAAACGTGCTGATCAACGCGATCGCTCCCGGTCCGATCGAAACGCCGCTCATCGATGGCATGAGTGCTGCCTGGAGGGCCGCTAAATCTGCTCATCTACCTCTGGGCCGCTTCGGAACGCCTAGCGAAGTTGCGCCGGCTGCGCTGCTACTCGCATCGGATCCGGGCGGTAATCTCTTCGTCGGTCAGACGCTCGGCCCGAACTCGGGCGACGTGATGCCTTAAGGCGACGTCGCATCCTGGGCGCGACATCATGAACAGGGAGGGCGACTGATATGTGCGGGATGTGCGGCCTGTTCAAGGGAGAGAGTCATTGGGCGCATCGCGGCCCGCCAGACACCACCATCAACGCACGTCAGCGCTGGCTGACTCAAATGGCGCTCGCCAACGAGGTGTTGCGAACATTTCGACTACGGCTCGACGATTTCCACGGACAATCATTCGTACTGACTTCGCCAACCGGCGCGACGGCGCTGGTTGAGAATTTCACCGAGGTCTGGAAAATGGCGGAGACGATGCTTGGGCGCACGCTTGATCCGCTCGACATGTTCATTGACCAGGCACCGCGATGAGCCTCGCAGACGATGTGATTCCCGTCACCCTGATCACAGGTTTTCTCGGCAGCGGCAAGTCGACGCTGCTCGCGGACTTGCTCGAAGGTGAAGCGGCACGCGACACGGCAGTGATCGTGAACGAGTTTGGTGCAATCGGACTCGACCATCTTCTGATCGGGTCTATCGACGCGCAGACACAGTTGCTCAGTCATGGCTGCCTCTGTTGTGCGTTGCGCGGCGAGTTGACGGACGCGCTGACGACCCTGTTCTCTCGCCGCGCGCGCGGCGAGGTGCCGCCGTTCTCGCGCGTCGTGTTGGAAACGAGTGGTCTTGCCACGCCCGCACCCATTATCGCGACGTTACTTGGCGATCCGGTTGTCCGGGGTCGTTATAAGCTGGCCGGTACGCTGACAGTCGTCGATGCGCTGAACGCCTCGTGGCAACGCGAACGGCATCAGGAGTGGCTCGATCAGGTCAGCGCGGCGGATCGGTTGCTGATCAGCAAAGCCGATCTCGTCGACGAATCCGAAGTTGATGCGCTGCAGGATGCGCTGATCGTGCTGAATCCGGTGGCGAGCGTCATGGTGCGGCGCCTCCGCGCGGATGTCGATGCGTTACGCGAGGATATCTTCGCGTTGGGCGATCCATACGTCTTGGTCAGGAACCTCGGGAGAATAACGCATCCACCTCCGTCGTCACGATCGCTCGTGTTGCGTGCTCATCAAGAAGGGTTGGCGGCGTCCCGCGTCACATCGTTTTGCCTCACGCTCGATATGCCGCTAAATTGGGAGGTATTCACGCTGTGGTTCACCATGGTGTTGAATCGTCACGGTGATCGAATCCTGCGCGTGAAAGGGTTGCTGTGGCCGGACGGCGCCGAGCGGCCGGCTGTACTGCACGCGATTCGCCATGTCGTGTATCCCGTCGTGCATCCGCCCATCTCGCGTGTCGAACTCGACGGGCCTCGCATTTCTCGACTCGTGTTCATCACCAACGATCTGGCCGCCGACGCATTGAGGGCGTCCCATCAGCGTTTTCAACACTATTTCAAGGATACCAGGCGTTGAAATCCGAAAATCGACATCCCGGCCGTGTTGTCGCGACGCGTGCGCCGGCCGTCGTGCGCGAAAAAGTCGAGCTACGGGTGCTTGGCACGTCGGTGACGTTGCAAGAACATCTCCGACGACAAGCCGAGCAGGATTTGGGGATCAAGCTACGCTTTCTAGTGCATGACGGTGCCTCTGTGCAGCGTGAAGGGGTGATGCACCCCGAGCGCTACGACATCTACGACCAGTGGTTTCACAGCCTGGACTGCTTGTGGCCGGCGCACGCGTTGCAGCCGATCGAACTCGAACGTATCGAGCGCTGGAGCGAAATCAACACACTTCCGCGCACTGGCCGCGTGGCAGGACGCCACACGGCCACCGAGGGCAGCGTGCCCGCCGATCGCCTGTACGTACAGCCCGACAACTCGCTCGGCCGCACCGTGTCGAACCGCATCAGCATGTTGCCGCTGACGCACAATGCGGACAGCTTCGTTTATCTCGTCGATGCGTTACCCGGACGCTTGATCGAGCAGGAAGAAAGCTGGTCATGGTTACTCGCTCCCGAACTTGCCGGGCGCGTCGCGTTGCAGGCCGATCCGGCCATTGGCGCGATCGATGCCGCATTGGCGGTACAGGCTTGCGACTTGGCGAGGTTTGCCGACATCGGGAATTTGACGATCGAGGAAATCGATTGCCTGATCGACATTCTGATCGGATATCGACGGAGGGGTCATTTCGCGGGTTTCTGGTCAAACTTCGGAGAAGCCGCGCAACTGATGATGCGGAAAAACGTGGCGATCCAGAGTATCTGGTCGCCGGCGACGCTGGAACTCGAACGGGCGGGGCTGCGTTTTCGCGTGGCGAGCCCACGCGAAGGCTACCGCGCATGGTTCGGCGGGCTCGCCTTGTCGCGACGGATCGACGGTCGTGTTCGCGACGCCGCCTATCGTTACCTGAACTGGTGGCTCGATGGCTGGGCGGGCGCGGTGATGGCACGGCAAGGCTTCTATGTCACGAATCCCGAGCGAGCACGCCAATACATGGACGAGCGTGAATGGGCCTATTGGTATAATGGCAAATCCGCTACGAGTAATCTTCCCGGGCCAATTGGGCAACTGCGGGATATCAGCGGACAACAACGCGACGGTGGCAATTACACGCAACGCATGAGTCACATTGCGGTGTGGGATTCCGTGATGGACGAGCATAACTACCTGGTACGTCGATGGAACGAATTCCTGAAGGCCTGATGAACGGCGCTTCATGCGATGGCTAGATCTACACCGGTTCCAAAGCCTCTCGCAGGGCAGGCGGCCGTCATGGAGGCGGATAGCCGATACCGCTATCGGCTGATTTACAGTCATCTGGCACGCGCGATCCGCGCCGGCCGAATTGCACCGGGGCTGGTCCTGCTCGAGGGGCCGGTCGCCCAGTTGTTCGGCACGAGTCGGGTGCCGGTTCGCAGGGCGTTCGAAATGTTGCATAAGGACGGCCTGTTGTGCACGTTCGACGGGCGAGGGTATTTGGTCGCGGGTCGGGGACGCGCTGTGCCGGAGCCGCTTCGCGTGACGCTTTCCGAAACGGCTCTCGGCTTCGACACCCCATCTGCGCCACTGGACCTGCCGGCTACCGGCGAACGGATTTATCGCACGCTCGAGGAAGCGGTGTCGGTTGCCATCATATTCGGTCATTTTCGCATCGACGAAAGTGCGGCGGCGGAAATGTTTCAGGTCAGCCGCGGCGTGATTCGGGAGGCTTTGACTCGGTTGCGCGATCGCGGGCTTGTCGAAAAATCGGTCTATTCGCATTGGCGCTGCGGTCCGTTGACGGCGCGTGCCGTTGCTCAGGATTACGAGCTGAGGATGCTGCTGGAGATCGCCGCTTTGAGGTCGAGTCAGCCATTCCTGCAACGCGAGATGTTGACCGACGCGATCCTGGCGGTCGAACAGGCCATCGCCTGTCCGGATTCGGTCAACGCCGATGTACTGAGGCAGATCGAAACGACGCTGCACGTCGATTGTCTCGCGTATGCGCCGAACCGTAAGCTGCTCGACATGATTCGCGAAGCTCATATACCGCTGACCGTCAACCATGTGTTCCACAACGCATTCAATTTTCACCCGGAACCCAGTACGCTGAACGAGCATCGTGTCGTTCTCCGTCATTTGGCGGCGGGCGACATCGACCAGGCTGCTGCTGCGCTGCATGCGCATCTTCGTGCGGCTCAGACTCGCACGCTACAACGCCTGAAAGTGCTGGCGGTTCTGCCGGAACCTGAGTTGCCGGCCTTCATACAGCGATTCGCCTGATGCGAGGTCTTTTGAATCGAGCCCGTCGCCATCGTGATCTCGACGAACCGAGCCCCGAGGCCTTTGAATGGGGCGCGGTGTGAGGGTCTGCCGTGTCGGGTGTGCTCTGGGCACGCCAATCCCCGGCACGCTATCCTCGAGTCCTTAGCTCCATAAACGTGTGGCGAAAATACTCTCGTATCGCCTGCATCGCGGGAGACAATTCCGCATTTCTTCGCCATGCCAGACCGACGGTCATCGCAGGGACCGAATTGACGAGCATAATCGTTTCGATGCGCCGCCCTTCCAGGGACCACGGGCGATAGACCATATCCGACAGGATGGTCACCCCGGTGCCGTTGGCGACCATACTCCGTATTGCCTCGACGGAGGAGGTCCTGAGAATCACCGTCGGCTGGTACGGTGTCTCGTTCCAATAACGCATAGCAGTCTGAGCGGCCTCGTCCACCGTCAACAGAATGAACGGTTCTAGTGCAGCTTCGGTGAATGTCACATTTTCTCGTTTCAACAAAGGATGATGCGCGCTGACCCACAGCCTGCGAGCGGAACAAATGATGGGTTCGAGGGTAAGCTCGGGATTTGAAACGTTGGAGGTGAGCAGCACGGCCATGTCGTATCGACCGGCAATTAGGCCCTTTTCGATGGAATTTCGGCTCAACTCATGCAATTGAATTGTGAGGCGAGGGTACTGTGAACTAAGCCGCTGTATGTGGTGAGGCAAGAAATATCCGAGAACCGTGTAACTTGCTGCGATGACAAGCTTACCAGTGAGTGTGCTTTCAAGATTTTCAATCCGCATTGCCTCATCCACCGACGAGAGAATAGTGTATGCGTGATTGAGAAATCGATGCCCGGTATAGGTCAATGTCACACCAGAAGGCGTGCGCAGAAAGAGTTGTGCTCCCAGTTTGTCTTCCAACTCCTTGATGGCGCTCGTCACTGCTGATTGAGAGATGGTCAAATGAATAGCGGCCTGCGATATTTGCCCGAGCTCGGCCGTCGCAACAAAATATTTAAGCTGTCGAAGGGTCAGTGGCATTGTCTTAAAAGAGAATAGTTGTTTGGCCGTCGCCTGATCGGGCGATATTCGGACTCCGCGTGTGACACGAGGTAAGCGTCAGGCCTCGGCGTTGAATCGCTCAGAGTAAAGCAGCGCAAACCGCGCTATCGCGCTTTTCCAATCGCGCAGGGATCCGCTCCACTTGGCCGCAACGTTATGCAAGCACGGCCAGATCAGCTTGAGCCCGGCCTCGTCCAGCGGTAAATGTCGGCGTGCATTGATGATTTTGCTCAGTTGCATATGTCGCGATTCAATGGCGCCCATGGCGTAAGTGATCTCCTGATGCTCGATGCAAACACGTAAAAGCGTCTCACTCGCTCCCAGGCTCGTAGCCAAGACCCGGCATGGCGGGCATGTCGTGCCCGACCGGCCGGTTTGGAGCAAGTCGTCGTTGGTCGTCACGCGCTTGCAACTCGTGTCGTTGCGGTGATTTATGTTGTCGGTCAGTTTCGTTTCGCCCTTTTCGTATGCCAGGTTGCGGGTCGACTCACCACACAACTTATGTTCAAAGTCACCTTCGTGAGCGCGACGATCTGTTCGTAGATCGTTGCCCGGTCCGGCGCCCCGGACATCCATTGCTTGATCATTTTCGGGCTCGGGTTCAAGCCTTTGCCCGATTTTTTCCTTACGCTTGCGCAGCATGAACTGGGTCCTCGGCCATTAGTTTATGCCTCATACAACGAAGTTCGGGTAAGTATTCTGATTGCATCGTCGGTATACATAATCAATGAATGGGGGATCGATTAATGTTGGTGCACGCGACCATGCGCAGGTATCTGCCGATATTAGGAAAACCGATAATCGAGCATATAAAAAAAAGACTTTCTTGAAACGTGACACCCGTGTACCGTCTGCGCTAACGCTGCAGTGAGGTGAGTTTCAGGACATCCGGTCGCACAGCCTTGGAGGAAAATAATATGACAAAGCAGTGCATCGACCTGAACTGCGACATGGGCGACTGGTCGGGTTCGTGGCGCGTTAGTGCTGGAATCGACGAACAGATCATGCCGTTCATCAGTTCAGTGAATATCGCCACCTGTCGTCACGCCGGCGATCCGAATATCATGGCGCGAACGGTGCAATTGGCGAGAGATGTCGGTATCGGTATTGGTGCGCATCCTGGGTTCCACGATTCCATTGGAGCCGGTCGCCGCGATACTACCGAAATACCTCAGGCGCTCGTTAATGATGTTTTGTATCAAATCGGGGCGCTACGCGAGTTGGCGCGGCTGCATGAAGTAAAGCTGCAGCACGTGAAACCGTACCGCGCGCTTTGCCTGCACGCAGCGCACGAGGAAACGTTCTCGCAGCTTCTTGTAGACACGCTGCAGCGGTTGGATCCAAGTCTATTGCTCTACTGTACGGAGTCATCGACGGCTTATCGTGTTGCACGTGAGATGGGCCAACCCGCAATTCGAGAGTTCTACGCCGATCGCGACTATGACCGCAGTGGTTCGATCGCGCTCATTCGTCGCAGTGATCAACTTGATCCTGATCGGGTCGTGGACAAAGTTGTACGAGCGTGTGTCGACCGGAAGGTCCGGACGATCGATGGAGACGATATCGATATCGATTTCGACTCTATCTGCATCCACAGCGATACGCCAGGAGCGTTGCAACTGGTCCAGAAAATACACGACGGACTGGTCCGCCAGGGGATTGTTATCGTGAGACCGCAGATGCTGAAGGCAGACATTTAGAGAACTATTTAAAAACCATGCGAGGGGGCTTGTGCTGACTTCCTAGGCGCGATGTTTTAAGGCATCGGCACAACGAGTGCTCAAGGATGGACGTGACGATCCTCGGCGAGGGACTGTGGGGGCGAATCAACCCAATGCTGTTGCCTGCAAAGCCTCGGAAAACGATCTGAGTCGTCGGCGCGTTTCCGATCGTGCGGCGTTCAACGGCATCTTGTGCGCTCAAAACGGGAATCCGCCGGGACCACGTATCGACTCGATTGGGGCGTCGGCTCGGACGTAACTCGCTGGAGGCGACGAATCACTGACAAAAGGCTGGTAATGAGACCCGCTGTACGAGCCGCGCTTCGACAGTTGCATGTGGCAATCCGGATCGAACCGTCAAATGCCGCGCTCGATTCGTCGTCCGTGTCGGGCCACTCCAGAAAACCGGCTTCGTCAACGCCGATCGAGGCTTATACACGCTACCGACGTTCGCGGTGCGAGCATGGTATCTGGTCGTGGTCGCTAATCACCGGACCGAACAGCGAGCTTGGCAAGTATCGTTGGGCAGTCGAACGTACGCACTCGATAGAGTATGAGTCGTCGTTTAAATTATTAGGATAGCTACCAGATAGAGGAGCGGTTCCATAGCCTGCATGCCAAATGGCTGCCGTCGGTCGGTTACATGACAGCACAGGCCGTACACCGGGACCTCAGCCATGACTTGATACACGGGCACAACCGGATACGGCCGCATCAATTCAACGAAGGGCTGGCGCCGGCTATGCGGAAGAGAAACTTAACGCGGTGTCCAAGGCGAGTCGACCACTACAGTGCTCTCCTGTGATTTTCGGCACGATACAGCATGTATCGTGTCCCGTCTGCATTCGATGGCCCTCGGGATGTGCAGACGGCCTAGCGGCTAGTGCTCACTAGTCGCGCTTTCTATTCGATACCGCCCCAGCATCACACAATGCAGGGCAGGGTGCCTGGAGAGCGCGAAACCAGAAACGGTTTCGCGCTCTCGCGTGCTTCGCACGCTTTGGATTGTTGATGTCACGGAGGTGATCCGCCTGGCCAGACCGTTCCTCTGGAGTAGCAGTGCGCTTCCCGGCGAGGACCGCACGTGCGGCGTTTTCGGCGTCAGT
This sequence comes from Burkholderia alba, assembly GCF_034721475.1. Taxonomy (NCBI): domain Bacteria; kingdom Pseudomonadati; phylum Pseudomonadota; class Betaproteobacteria; order Burkholderiales; family Burkholderiaceae; genus Burkholderia; species Burkholderia alba. Next base: position 109,843 of record NZ_JAWJWL010000001.1, read on the forward strand.
GGGATCGGGCTTCCCTTTGGATCGGCGCATCGCGAGATCGGGACGATTGACTTCAAGCACGCCGATCTCATGATCGCGCAGCACGCGGGCCAAACCCGCTCCAGTTCGACGAAAAGGCGCTGGCGTTTTTCGAAACCCACCTTCGGTAAAGGGGATATCCGTTCCCGGCTCGAGGCAACGCGGCGGGCAGCGAAGGAGCGTGAGCCGCTTCGCGGCTGGCGGAGCAGGTCGGCGGCGGGAGCGATCGAGCGTCAAGGCGGGCTGGATGCGGGGGCTGGGCGATGGCAGCGGAATACCGTTCTCGCGCGCGGCATGCGCGACCCGGTGACGCGGCGCAACCCGCATCGATGCAGCCCGCGCGGCAAGCGCTTGCGCAGAGGCGAGCGGGATGGGATCCCGACGGCGTATCGCTGGGCGGGATGCCCTTCGCCTGGGCATCCCGTCTTCAACGATCAAACCGCCTCATGCGCCGGGGCACCTGTCGCTCTGCCCGTCGAGCTGCTCGTAGTCCTGCCGGAACGACGCGGTTTTCCGGCCGCTGCCGTCCGTCTTGATGGTCACGATATAGATGCTGTCGTAATCCTTGCCGCTCCAGTGCGGCACCACGCTGGAATTGCCGTTGGCGGCATCGAGAATATTCTTGACCGCCGCTTCCAGCTTGACGTGTTCCCACGCGACGAACACCAGCGCATTCCTGTATGTGTCGCTCAGCAATTCGCCTTGCAGATCGTCGATCTGCGCAAAACCGAACGTCGTGTTCACCGGCATGCCGAGCCTGATGGCGGTCGGCTCGATCGTCGCGAGGGGGCGGATATAGTCGAAGGTGCCGTCCGGGTCGCGCACGCGGGTCTTGGTCGTGTTGGGCGCGAAGAGGTAGTCAGGGTTGCCAAATTTCGCGGCCAGCACGCCGGGCAACGCCAATGCCCTGTTCAGACCTTGACAGGTGAGCTGCCCGAGTCCGCCGGCCGGCTTTTCTCCATGCCGGACAAAGACCAGCGTTTCGGTGGCGGACTGCGCGGCAACCGCCGGGAGGGACGGGTAGGTACAGGTGAAGGCGAAACCTAGACCGATCAGGAAAAATCCGAATTTCGTTTTCATGTGTCGAGTGTCCAGTTGGGAGATTTTCATTATGGACGCGGGACATGATTGTTCCGTGTCATCGAGGACGTACTTGGTCCTCGATCGGGCATCGATTCCACTCAACGGCCGGCGGCGGACAGGGGTCGGCCTGTCGAGCGCCGCTCGCGGCTCCGCTTCACAAACGTCCCGATCGCGCGTTCCTCGAAACGGGCCCCCGCGTCGGACGGCCCGCCGACTCACCCGGATATCGACCAGACAGGAAGGAACGCGAAATGATCAATTGGATCGTCACCTACGACATCAGCCCGATGGATAAGATCCTCGGCTACAGGACCGTGCTGCGAGACATGCGGGCCTTTGTTCTGACCGGCAACGTAGTGCGCTGGGAGGAAATCAGCATCTACCGCGACGACACTCCCACGCAGATGAGCCCGCGAACCACGGTGCATTTCTCCAACAACAATTTTCAGGTGGACCAGATCAACGGACGACCGATCAACTACAACTATCCGATCGATCTTCCGGAGTTCGATGCCGGAGCGTTTCCGTATGATCTCCCGACCCAGCCCAAGGAAGTGAATGCCAATGAAAAAACGCGGCTGCTGTTCCTGTTTGCCGAGGCGGCCCGCAGCCAGGTGATCCAGGACAAATTCGAGCACGCTTTCGAGCATTCCGGCGCGCTCGCCCTCGAACCCCTGCGCGTGCTGGCGAACTCCTACGACGACACCTGCAAGCAGATCCACATCGATCCGGCGCATCCCACCCGGCCGCTGACATGTGCCGACTATCTCGCCTACGCGGTGACGCTCCCGGCGGGTACGCCCAAGCGCGACGCCATCCAGGATCTGTGCCGGCCCGGGCAGTGCGACGACGGCAATTGAGACATCGCTCACGCGCCGGCCGTTGCGCGTTGAGCGAGTGGTTTCGGCGTCATCCGGGCGATACGCCGTTCCGTTCTACCTGAAGCTCGGCGTGGAACAGGTCGGCGAAAGGGAATCGGCAGTGATCCCGGGAAGATTCGCGCCGATCCTGCGCATCGCGATGCAATCCGGAGACGTACGGAATCTCATCTGTTCAAGCAACCGGCGCTGTCGCCTGATCGACGAGGACGGGCGCGATTCCGGTCGGGTCTGCCGCTCGATACCGCGGTTCGCCCGATTCGGCGGAGAGCCGCCACGCGTGTTGCGCCTCTCCGTCGCACAGGCGCAACGATCGCTGCGATCAATGGCGCGGCCGGCCCCCGGCGTCGAAACGCATCGAGCGTGCCGACCCGGTCGATGACGATGTCGTCGCGGGATGCAAAGCCGTAGCGGGCGGTGACGGCGAATCGGCCGTCGCTCCGATGGGTCGCAGGAAACACATGCGGACCGAGCCGGAACGGGGGGAAATCCGCTGTCCGCGTTGAACCGGTCGATCTCGGCCGGCCGCGCATGCCGAGATCGTTGTCAACGCAACGTCGCCGGCCAGCCGATCGAGAAGGGCCGTCATGCAGCGCTCGCTGGACAGTCTCTTCGTTCCGGCCTTCAGGCTGGAGGGCATCGGGACCGCGCCGACGCGGGCCACGCACGCGCCTTGCGTGAACGTCGCCGTCTCGTCGATCGGTGCGCCCTCGATCATGAAGTGATCGAATTCCCGTCCGTTATCCGGGTAACGGACGACGACTCCATCCTCGCAGTCATGAATCGAGACCTCGCGCTGAAGGCGTGCGGCGCTGTAGCCTTGAATGAACGTATGGACAGCGTGCCGCCGGGAGGCCGGTCGTGATCCTCGTCTTGGGGGACGCTCGGCCAGTCCGTCAAAGCACTTCGAGGCGATCTTCGCGATGGCTGAAGCAGGGGCGCCCGCTTCACGCCGATGATCAATTGAGGTATCGCCGGTACGTGCTTTCGGCGGACGTCGGAATGGCTGTTCCGCCCGGTCGATGCGGTGTTTCCACGAAGCGACAGGATGAATCGGCGCGCGCCCGCCGGCTTGACGGTGCGAATTCGGCGGCGAATAATCCGCCAGATTCGATACACGTCACGCGAGCGGCCCGGTCGGCCCGCCGGCATCGCGCGGGTTTTCTTCTCGACCGTCAATGCATTCCTCAAGAGGAGTCAGAATGGCATACGACGCAACGGTGTTCGGCAAATGGATCCGCCGGATCAAGAAGCAGTTGCTGGAAGGGAAAATCCCGCCCAAGCTGGCCCGCGATATGGCAAGGACGATTCGGGCTGCCATCCGATCGAAGGAAGTCGGATTGACGGCCGAGGCACGGCAGGCGCTGGAGATCGAGTGGAAAGATCTGGAGGAGGCGATCGATCAGCGCGAATCGCCGGATGCGGGCAATGCGCGTCGGAAAGCGGCGGCCGGGCCGGGAGCCAAGCGCGCGGCCAAACCCGCACAACCGGCGGCGCGCAAGGTGTCGAAGCGCGTCAGCCTCGACAAGACAGCGAAACCGGGGAAGACCGCGACGGAAGGCGCGGCCAAGAAGGCATCGCCGAAGATCAAGAAATAGTATCGGCGCGACGCCTTGCAGAAGCCCGCTGCGTGCAAGCCAGCGGGCTTTTTCCAATCGCGAGGGCGACCCGTTCGGCCGCTTTCCGATTCAACGACAGGTGAACGGTGCCGCGCGGGTCGCTCATCGCCCGCGACGGCGGTCCGTCGGAGAGTGCATGAATACGAAAGTCGAAGACCTTGCCCGCAAGCTGATCCGCAATTTCGATACGGTGGACAAGACGCTCGACGTCCGCGACCCGCTTTACGAAAGCCTCTGCGCGCGCCTGGCGTCCGGCACGGCGGCGCGGCATCTGGGCGCCTCGATCGATATCGTCGCGCCCGGCAAGCGCTCTTGCCCCTACCACTTCCACTACGCGCAGGAAGAGATGTTCGTGATCCTCGAAGGAGAGGGCACCTTGCGTGTGGCGGGCGAACTCGTTCCGATTCGCAGCGGGGACGTTCTGTTCATTCCGCCGGGGCCGGAATACCCGCATCAGATCATCAATTCGTCCGCCGCGCCGCTGAAGTACCTGTCGATCAGCACGCGCGAGGATCCGGAGGTCGTCGAATATCCGGACTCCGGAAAATATCAGGCGATCGTTCGCGGCAGCGGCGGGAAGATCGTCCGCGCCATCCAGCGAGAGGCCAACTCGCTCGATTACTGGGAAGGCGAGCCTTGAACCCGGCGTAACGCGGTGCTGCGCGGCTCGCGAGAGAGCGGCGTCCCGGTCCTGCCCGGCGTCGCGTTCAGATTGCCCCGCGCCGGTCCTCGGCATCGAGGCCCGCATCGCCGCCAAACCGCCGCTCCAGCCCGCGGGACAGCCACGCGACGAGCGCCGTCGCGAGATGGCAGAACAGAAAGAACGCGCCCATCGCGTACAGATACACCCACAGCATCGCGTCCGTCGTGCCGATCGCGGCGATCATCGTGTTGCAGCGGCTGACCAGCTCGGGCACGCCGATCACCGAAGCGGTCGACGATGCCATCACGATCGTCACGAGGAAGTTGCCCCAGTTCGACACGAAGACCGGCAGCGCCCGGCAGCGCGCCGCCCGCGATTCGCGCAGGATCCGCGCCAGATGGTCGGAGACGAAGCCCGCCACCGCCAGCGCCAGCGCCAGCGCAGCCTTCAGCCACGCCGGAAACGGCAGGCTCACGCCGATCGCGGGCCATGACGCCGCGTCGGGCAGCATGAACATCAGATAGAACTGGAACACGAAGGTCGGGATGTTGCGCGTGAGTTCGGTCGCGGCCGCGCCCGTGCGCGCCAGCGCCCGGCGCGGCGAGACGCGCCACCGCGCCAGCAGGTACCCGCCGCCCGTTCCGGCGGTCATCGCGACCAGCGAGATGACGATGTTCCACGCGAAGCCCGCCGCGAGGTAGGGGCTCCAGGCGGCCAGTTCGCCGACGACGCGCTCAACGCCGCCCATCGCCGCCTCCGCGTTCGATCCATCGCAGCAGCCGCACGACGGCGAACACCAGCAGCAGGAAGCACAGCATCAGCGTATTCATCATGGTGGCGGTGTTGCCGTGTTCGGCGACGATCGAGGTCGACACCGACAGCAGCTCGGGCACGGCCACCGTGCCCGCCATCATCGTGGCCTTCGTCACGTTGACGAGCAGCGCGACGATCGACGTCGACGAATGCCCGAGCATCCGGCCCAGCGTCGCGGGCGTCAGCGTGAAGCCGGGCGCGAATCGGCGTTCGTGGCGGACCGCGTCGTCGAGTGTGCGCATCAGCCCCGCGCCGGTGTAGACGCTGAGCGACAGGACGACGATCCAGAACGCGTTGAAATGCAGATCCCAGCGCGCGGCCGCGACGCTGCCGATGCCGAACATCAGCACATAGATCTGCAGCAGCGGCGGCGTCGTGCGCGCGAGCCGCGCGAGCGCCCGGAGCGGCGCGGCGAGCGCGGGCGTGCCGCATGCGGCGGCCAGCGCGAGCGCGATCCCGCAGAGGACGCTGCCCGTGATGCAGCACAGGGTCAGCGCCCCGGTCAGCGCCAGCGCATGCAGGAATTCGGCGCGTTCGTAATCGTCGTAAAGGTAGGTCAGATTGATGCCGGTGATTTCGTCGAGCCGCATTCCCCAGCGCCGCAGGCCGCTCGCGCCGGCGGACGTGACGAAGGCGGGATTGCGGCATGCGACAGGCCAGCTGCCGTCGGGCTGGCGGGTGCAGAGGTAGCGGCCGTCGGCGGTTCGGCGGCTCCACAGCGCGTGCATGTCGGCGAGAAAGGCGGACGGCGGCAATCCCCATTTGCGTTCGAGCGCGATCAGCGTTCCTTCGCGATGCCAGTCGGCGACGGCGTCGCCGATGAGGCGGCCGAGCGGATCGTCCGGCGTGGTCCGGGCGATCGCGATCGCCCACGGGGTCGGCAGCACGGTCGGCAGCGCGATCCGGTAGCCGTGCCACTCGGCGGCGCGCAGGTCGCCGGCGATCGCGGTGTTGTCGAACAGCCAGCCGATGCAGCGCCCGTCGCGCACCGCGAGTTTCGCGTCGCGTCCGCTGCCGTAGATTTCCAGGGTCAGCAGGTAGCGCGTCGCCATCGGCCGGTTGAAGTAGCTGGCCTGCGTCGCGCACACGGTCTTGCCGCGGATGTCGGCCCAGGTTTTCACGGTGCTGTCCGCGCGCGTCATCAAGGTCGCGCCCGACGAGTAGTAGTCCGGCTCGATCAGCGTGGCGATTTGCCGCCGTTGCGCGGTGTCGGCGATCGTCGCGATCGTTACGTCGACGCGCCCGTCGTTCAGCGCCTGCAGCCGGTTCACGCCGGTCACGCCGGCGGTGCGCAGCGGCACCCCGAGGCGTCGGGCCAGGTCGGCCGCCAGATCGGTTTCGAAGCCTTCCTGCCGTGCGTCGCCCGTCAGCATGCCGAACGGCGGATAGTCGGTCTTCACTCCGACCACCAGCACGCCGCGCTGCCGGATCGCGTCGAGCCGTCCCGCCGCGTGTCCGGCGCCGACGGCCAGCAGCAGGCAGGCGGCCGCGCCGAGTCGCCGGGCCCGCCGTGCGCGCCGTGCCGTGCGGTCCGGCGCGCGCGCGCTCATACGGGCACGGCCAGCACGCGGATGCCGTAGCCCAGTACCGGCGCGAGCCGCGCCGCGATCCAGCGGTCGACCCGGCCGACGCGCGCCGAACGCGTCACCCACCATTCGGGCAGCACGCTTTCCGCCTCGCAATGGCGGATCGCGAAGCCCGCCGTCGCGAGATCGGCGCGCAGGTCCTTCAGCGTGTACAGGTGGTAGAAGAACGTCAGCGGATGGGCGCCGACCTGCCGCGTGAAATAAAGGTTGCCGGGCTCGTTCAGAGGAGGCCGTGCGCGGCCCAGGCGGCGGGCGAGGGCGGACCTGAGCAGCGCCCGCGGCCGCCGCCGCAGGATCGACGGCACCGACAGGATCAACCGGCCGTCGTCATCGATCATCGTGCGCAGGGTGCGCAGCGTGTCGATCCGGGCCGCGCGATCGCCGAGGTGGGACAGCACGCCGAACAGCAGCAGGATCAGGTCGTACGGGCCGCTTCGCGCCAGCGCGGGCAACTCGCCGTGGACCAGCGCGACGCGTTCCCGGTACGGCGTGCCGGCGAGGTTGCGCTCGAACTCGCGCAGCGAGGCGAGCGAGATGTCGTAGCCGGTCACGTGCGCGGTCGAGTGCGCCAGCAGCGCGACGGCGTAGCGTCCGTTGCCGCAGCCGAAATCGAGGATCCGTCCGGCGTCGCGCGCGCCGTTCGCGAGCAGATAGTCGAGGGTGGCCGCGTTGGGATGCGGGTAGCGCCGGCGATAGCCGTCGCTCAGGAAATACTGGTCGTAGGTCCGCTGCATATCCGCCGCGATCCGGCCGGGAGGCGGCGGATCGCACGCCGCCGGCGTGGCCGGTTCCGCCGGTTCCGCCGGTTCCGCCGGTTCCGCCGATGCCGCCGATGCCGCCGATGCCGCCGATGCCACCGATGCCACCGATGCCACCGATGCCACCGATGCCACCGATACCACCGATGCCACCGATGCCACCGATACCACCGATGCCACCGATGCCACCGATGCCACCGATGCCGCCGATGCCGCCGCATCCCAAGTCGTCGCGGGAGGCGCGGACCACGCCTGAACCGCATGACGCAATTCGGCCAGCAGCTCGCGGATGCCGTGACTCTCGTTCTCGACGCGGGCCTCGATCGCCCGCACCACCGCGCGCGCGCGCCCGGACGGCGCCGCGCCGCGTCTGCCGTGCCAGCGGACCCACCAGAGCGCGCCGCGCGCGACGGCCAGCAGCGCGAAGAACCGCACCTTGCCGAGTTCGGCGATCACGTTCAGCACGCTCGTCGCGAACCAGAGCGCCACCAGCGGGGCGAGATAGGCGTCGATCACGCTGGCGAAGTCGAGCGGTAGATGCGCATAGATCCACGGCACGCCGCTCCGATAGAAATCGTCGACCAGCCCGATCGTCGGCGCGGCGTTGGCGGAGTAGCGGGGGAACGCGTTGGTGCCGTTCACGTAGCTGCTCTTGCGGTGCACCTCGCGCATCGCTTCGAGCACGACGTAGGCGGTCGCCGGCGGCAGGTCGCGCCGCGCGACCACGGAGATCGTGGCCGCCAGCATGTCGACGTCGCGCGGCGGCGTGTTGTGTTCGAAATCGTAGATGCCGGCCGGCAGCGTGACGTCCTTCAGGTCGGTCAGCTTCTTGGCGAGCGCGCCGCGTTGCGAGACCTGCACCATCAGCAGATCCGGATCCTTCGCGAGGTCGGCCATCCATTCGCTGTCGGCGCCGAGCATGAACAGGCCCGCGTCGAATTCGCCCTGTTTCAGGCGGGCGAGGCCCAAGGTCAGCGGCAGGAACACGAAGCGGGTATTGGTGCCGTTCACGCCGCTCAGCGCGAAGATGCGCAGCAGCGTGCGGCTCGTCAGGCTGTGCTCGGGCGGCAGCACCAGCGTCAGCCCGCGCAAGTCGGAGAACGAGGCGATCGACCGGATGGCGGCTGCGCGGCGCTGCTCGAACACGAAGATCGGCTGCAGTTGAATGTCGCCGAGCGACATCAGCCGCGCGCGCTCCGCGTCGCCGTGACTGCCGGCGACGAAACCGATGTCGAGGTGTTCGCGCGGGTCGGCCACTTTCGCGCCGATCTCGTCGGTGTTCTCGAACGGCACGACGTCGACGCGATAGCCTTTCCGCTCGATCAATTGCTTGTATTGCAGTGCGGTGGCGTAGAAGCTGCCGTCCACCGGTCCCGCCGCGATGCGCAGGTGCCTGGGCGGCAGCGCATGCAGGGTCGCGGCGACGAGGATGACCAGCACCGCGATGCCCAGCAGTGTCTTGGGATGACGGATTGCCTTCGGATGGAGACGCATGTCGATGAATGAACGGGAGTCGGGGCACCGGTTCATTCTGGGTTGGCGTCGCGCGCATTCCTATAGAGCAAGTGTCATGGGGAACTTGGCATGGCGTGCGACGGCGCGTCGAGGTGCGGCGGGATGCATTGCGCTGCATGCGCGCGGTCCGGGTGCGCGGGGGGAGACAGGCTCCCGGCATGAGAGGGCGGCGAATGCTGAAGCCGCGCGCGATAATTCAAGCGTCGCAGGCGCGATAAATAGGTAGGTGGAAATATTTCGCGCGGCGTAATTTATTTCCGCCAGTGAAAAGGGCCTGTCGGCACATCGACCGGCCCTGTCATATGCGATCACTTCCCTGCTGAAGCCTCGATCGCGTCCGTGTCCCACTTCCCGCGTCGCGTTGCCTCGGCCAGCATCCCCAAGGTCAGCGGCCGCCGCTCCGGCCGGCGTAGCCGCTTCACGAACAGCCCGAGGAGCGACGACAGTAGCGCCTGACCTTCGGGGCCGAAATAGCGCCGGTACGGGAACCCATGGGCGTCCACGCCGAATTTCTCTGCCCACCTGTCGATGAACTCCACCCCGTCCAGACCCGTGACGCCGAGATCCTGCTCAAGCCTGGATTCCGGCTGCAGGTTCAGCCGGCCGCCGAGCAGCGGCCGACCGAGTTCCTCGCGCGTGAAGGCTTCGAGGCGTTCCCAGGTATCGTCTTTCATGGTTTAGCGCACCCGGTCTTCGGGCTTCACGATGCGGTTGTAGGTCGAGACGGTGTTGCGCATGATCAGGAACGCGTCGCGCGCCGGAAAGACTTTTCCCACGACGGGAAGCGTCCGGCCGATCCACGCCCCGAGGCGGCGCGTGAAGGCGACCCGGATGCCGGACAGCCCGACGCCGGTGATCATCGGCAGGCGAAACGGCAGCGTCTGAGGGAACAGCTTGCGGGCCGCCATCTGCTCGTACTCGCCGAACGGGAAAGCGACGCCGTAGCCCTCGGTTTGCCGGTACGGTGGATCTCAGTAGGCAAACGTGTGCGGCCGGTCGTAGCGGCTGATGCAGTCGCGCCACGACAGGTTCTCGACCGTCGTGCGTTGGGCCAGCCGCAGGTGGGCAGCCGACACACGCTCTTCGATGCGCAGGAGGTGAATCGTCGGGGCCGTGGCCGCCGTGCCGAAGGTCTGTTCCTCGACCTTGCCGCCGAAGGCCTGCTGTTGCAGGTAGTAGCAGCGCGCGGCGTGCTGGATGTCGGTGAGCGTTTCCGGGAGCGTCTCCTTGGATTTATCTCACTGCCTGTCAGAATGCGCGCCGTCGTGATGCGCGGGCGGCCTACCGGTCGTCGCAGGGTGTCGAATCCTGTGGGGCGGCGATCACCTGATCGCCGAGGTTGTCGGCGAACCGCGCGAGCGCGGCGAGTTGCGTTTTCGGGTTGGTCACGCGGAGCAGTATTTCATCGATGTGGCGGTAGTAGCCGGCGCCCATCACCTGGCTGACGCACTCGATCGACCGCGCAAGCATCGCCATGCCGGCTCTCGCGCCGTCCGGGGTTCCGCCGAGGTCGAGCGCCGCTTGCCGGGCGCGGACGAACTGCAGCATCGCCGCGCGCCGGTCGGGATCCCGGTATCGGGCGGCGATGTATTGGCGGATGTCCCGGGGCGCGTTGCCGGACGGCTCCGGCGAGAGGACGGGGGCGGCGGCGGCGCGCCGGGCGGACGTCGACGGGTCGAGCGCGCCGGCATCGTCGGGCTCCCGCTCAGGGAGAGCCGGCCGGATGGAGAACCCCGATGTCCCGACCCGGGCGGTGTGCTGATCGAAGGCAATCCACACACTCATCAGGACAGCGAATGCGCCGCTGATCAGACCCACCCGACAGTATGTTTTCATTGCGGCGACACTCGGCTTTCCAGGGAACGGTCGGGGGAGTTTAGGCGCTCGGCACTCGAACATCAAACCAGCGGCCGGTGCCGATGCGGGCCCGAGCACCGCGCCAAGCGGACCCGGCCCGCCTCGCTCGGCAGCCGCGCGAACGGCACCGGCGGCGCCCGACGCTTCGCGCCGCGCCGCATCCTTCGAACCGGATTCGTCGAACCCACGCCTGCGCGACGGATTTTTCCGCCTGGGCCGTTTAAGTATCGACACGGGACCGATCCGGTCCCGCCACTGCCTTGGAGCCCCGTCATGAAATCCTTCGCCGCCGTCCGGCTGGCTGCCGCCACCGCGCTCGTTGTCGTCGCGTCGTCCGCGTTCGCGCAGGCGGTGATCGTCGCGCCGCTCGCGCCGCCGCCGCCTCGCGTCGAGGTGATGCCCGCGCCGCGCGTCGGCTACGTGTGGGATCACGGCCGCTGGCGCTGGGATCACGGCCAGTACGTCTGGGTGCCCGGCCACTGGCAGCCGGTCCGGGTCGGCTATCGCTGGGTGCCGGGCCACTGGGTGAGTCGCGGGCCGAACTGGCGTTGGGTCGAAGGCCGCTGGGCGCGCTGATCCGATGCCCGCCCCCGGCGCGGCGCCGCGCCGGCGCCGCGCGTCGCTACCCCTAACGGAGCCGATCCCGATGAAAACGCTCGCCATTCTGATTCTGACCGCGGCCACGCTGGCCGGCTGCGTCGTCGTGCCCGCGCGGCCGGCGTATTACCGGCCCGCAGTCGTCGTATATTGATACCCGCGCGCATCGTCGCGCCACCGACTTCCATGTCCGGACCATTACTCTCGCAAGGGGCTACGGCAAGTGAGCAGCAGTCGCGTCGATATTTTCCGGAGGCGCGCGCCGCGACGGTTGCGCCGCGCGCCTTCCCACCCACGGGACGATGCGCGTTGAGCGAATACGATCCCGACGCGGAACTGGTCGCGCGAGTCGGCGACCAGGACCCGGCGGCCGTCCGCACGCTTGTCGCACGCAAGCTGCCGCGGCTGCTCGCGCTCGCCACCCGCATGCTCGGAGACCGCATGGAAGCTGAAGACGTCGCGCAGGAGGCCTTCCTGCGGACCTGGAAGCAGGCGCCGCGCTGGAAGTCCGGCGAGGCTCGCTTCGACACCTGGCTGCACCGCGTGGTGCTGAACCTGTGCTACGACCGGCTGCGCGGGCAGCGCGAGGAACCGGTCGACGAGCTGCCCGATCGGCCCGACCCCGGCGCGTCGCCCGACATGCGGCTCGAAGGCCGCGCGCGCGACGACCGGGTGCGCGCGGCGCTCGCCGCGCTGCCCGCGCGGCAGCGGGAAGCACTGGTGCTGAATTACTATCAGGAACTGTCGAACATCGAAGCCGCAGCCCTGATGGGCATCACGGTCGACGCGCTGGAAAGCCTGCTCGCGCGGGCTCGCCGCGGCCTGCGCGCACAACTGGCCGGCAGCGGCCTCGGAGAGGATTTGCGATGACACCCGAACGATTCCGTGAAATCGTCGACGCCTACGGCGCCGAACCGCAGCGCTGGCCGGCGCCGGAGCGCGCCGACGCACAAGCCTGGGCGCACGATCATCGGCGCGAAGCGGACGCGTTGCTGCGCGACGCGGCCGGCGTCGACGCGTGGCTGGCGAGCGATCCGGCGGTCGAGCCGGACGCCGCGCTGGTCCGGCGCATCGTCGCGTCCGCGCCGGTGCGTCCCGCCCGCCCGCCGGTCCGCTCCCGCGCATTCGGGTGGCCCGGCGCGGCGCTCGCGGGCCTCGGCATCGCGGGCGGCCTGGCCGGCGCCTTCGCGCTGTCGTTCTTCCTGGTCGCGGGCGCGGCTCGGCCCGCGCACGATGCGCCGGATTCGTCGTATATGACGACGGGCTTCGGCGGATCGTCCGCCGACTGGAGCGGCGAATGAACGAACGTTCGCTGAAATTCGCGCTGCTGGGCTCGTTGATCGTCAACGCCTTTCTGCTCGGCGGGATTGCCGGGGCGGCCTACGGAGGGTTCGGCGGCCTGCACGCGCGCACGGGCGCCGCCGCGCAGCCGCAACAGCATCCGCTGCGCTTCGCCGCGCACGACCTGTCGGCGGATCGCCAGGAGGAATTTTCCGATGCGCTGAAGGACGCGCGGCGCGACGGCCGGCCGTTCGCGCGCGCCGGCCGCGACGGCCGGCACGACGTGCTGCGGCTACTGGCCGCGCCGCAACTCGATCGCGCGGCGCTCGACGCCGCGCTCGCCCATACCCGCGAAGCGGACGGTGCGCTGCGCGCGCGCGTCGAGCAGGGCGTCGCCGATTTCGCCGCGACGCTGTCCCCCGACGAGCGCGCGAAGTTCGCCGAAGGTCTCCGCGAGAACGGCCAATGGCGGCTGCCGCCGCCGCCGAAGCTGCCGGCGGCAAGCCAGTAAGCCTGCCGAAGGGATCCTCCGCGCGCATCGGACCGCGCGCTTGCCCGGGCCGCCGCCGTCGCAAAAAAAATCACGAAACGGCGACGGATTTCCCCGCGCTCGACGTTTAACCCACGTCTCCACCGCGCGAAGGAACGAGCATGGTCCATTCACCCGCCGCCGAAGCAGCCGCGATCGCGCTGAATCGCTTCGGCCTCGGCGCGCGCGCGGACGATCCGCCCGTCGGCGATCCCCGCGCGTGGCTGCTCGCGCAGTTCGACCGCTACGAGGCCGCGCCCGCCGCATGGGCGGGCCAGCCCGGGTCCGCCGCGCTCGCCGGCACTTACGCGCAAACGCGCCGGGAGGTCGTCCGCGCGCGCGCCGCCGCGAACGGGACGGCCAGCGCCGTGCCGGCGCTGGCGGCGTCGCCGGCCGAGGTCGACCCGGCGATGCAGGAAGCCCGCAAGATGCTGCGCGACGAGGTCGTCACGCGCTACCGGTCCGATGTCGACGCGCGCGTGAACAGCGCGCTGACCGCGCCGGCGCCGTTCGTCGAACGGCTCGTCCATTTCTGGGCGAATCACTTCGCCGTGTCGACCGAGAAGCCGCAGGTCGCGATGCTGGCCGGCGCCTTCGAGGTGGAGGCGATTCGCCCGCACGTGCTCGGCCGTTTCGAGGACATGCTGGTGGCCGTCGAACGCCACCCCGCGATGCAGTTCTTCCTCGACCAGGCCGGATCGGTCGGCCCCGACAGCGCTGCCGCGCTGCGCGCGGAGCAGCGCAATCCGGAGCGCAAGCGCGGGCTGAACGAGAATCTCGCGCGCGAGATCATGGAGCTGCACACGCTCGGCGTGCGCAGCGGCTACACCCAGCAGGACGTGACGGAGTTCGCGCGCGCGCTGACCGGCTGGAGCGTGGCCGCCGCGCAGGGGCCGCAGCGGATGGCCGCGCCGCCCGGCACGTTCGTGTTCCGCCCCGCGCTGCACGAGCCCGGCGCGCGCACGGTGATGGGCCGCGCCTACGACCAGCCCGGCGAGCAGCAGGCGCGCGCGATCCTGCACGATCTGGCGGTCGCGCCCGCCACCGCCCGGCACGTGGCGGGCAAGCTCGCGCAGCATTTCGTCGCCGATCGCCCGCCGCCCGCGCTGGTCGACCGGCTCGCCGCCGCGTTCACGAAGAGCGGCGGCGATCTGCCGACCGTCTACCGGACGCTCGTCGAGTCGTCCGACGCATGGTCGCCGGTGCCCGCCAAGTTCAAGACGCCGTGGGACTGGGCCGTCTCGTCGCTGCGCGGCCTCGGCTGGCGCGACCTCGGCAGCCTGCAGGCGGCGCCGCTGCTGACGCAACTGGGCCAGCCGGTCTGGCGGCCCGGCTCGCCGGCCGGCTACGACGACATCGCCGCGAGCTGGGCCGCGCCCGACGCGCTGGTGCGTCGAGTCGAAGTCGCGCAGCGCCTCGCCGCGCGCGCGGGCGGCGACGTCGATCCCCGCCGGCTCGGCCAGCGGCTGCTCGCGGGCACCCTCGGCGCGCCGACCGAGCAGGCGGTGTCCCGCGCCGAGAGCACGACGACCGCGCTCGCGCTCCTGCTGGTGTCGCCGGATTTTCAACGGAGATGAACACGATGATTTCCCGCCGCCGTTTCATTCGCGTCGCCGCCGCCGGCGCCGGCGCGCTGCTCGTCGCGCCGCGCATCGCATTCGCCAGCGCCGCGACCGAGCGCCGCTTCGTGTTCGTGATCCAGCGCGGCGCCGCCGACGGGCTGAACATCGTCGTCCCGTATGCGGAGCCGGCCTACGCGTCGCTGCGCGGCGCGCTCGCCGTCGACGTATCGAATGCCGCGAAGCTCGACGGCAGCTTTGCGCTGCACCCGTCGCTCGCGGAGACCGCGAAGCTGTACGCCGCGCGTCAGGCGCTGTTCGTGCATGCGATCGCGTCGCCGTATCGCGACCGTTCTCACTTCGACGGCCAGAACGTGCTGGAGACGGGCGGCACGGCGCCGTACCAGGTGAAGGACGGCTGGCTGAACCGGCTCGTCGGCCTGCTGCCGCCTGCGCGCGCGAATGCGATCGCGTTCGCGCCGACCGTGCCGGCCGCGTTGAGGGGCCGTGTCGAGGTGGCGTCGTATGCGCCGTCGGGGCTGCCGGCCGCGCCGGACGACCTGCTCACGCGCGTGACCGAACTGTACGGACACGACGCGCAGTTGCGGCCGATCTGGGACGAGGCGATGGCCGCGCGCGGTCTGGCCGGCGATGCGCGCGCGCGCCAGGATCCGGCGGGGCTCGGCAAGTTCGCCGCGAACTTCCTGTCGCGCGACGACGGGCCGCGGATCGCGATGATCGAGACGGGCGGATGGGACACCCACAGCGCGCAGAACCCGCGCCTTGCGGCGCAGCTGAAGGCGCTGGACACGCTGCTCGCGGCGCTGCGCGACGGGCTCGGACCGGTGTGGGACCGGACGACGGTACTGGTCGCCACCGAGTTCGGCCGCACGGCCGCGGCGAACGGCACGGGCGGCACCGATCACGGCACGGCGTCGGCCGCGATGCTGATCGGCGGCGCGGTTGCCGGCGGGCGCGTGATCGCGGACTGGCCGGGGCTGCGTCCCGGCGATCTGTACGAGGCACGCGACCTGAAGCCCACGGCGTCGCTGGATGCGCTGATCGCCGGCGCGGCGAGCGAGAGCCTCGGGCTCGATCCGCAGCGCACGGCTGCCGCGCTGTTCGCGCAAGCGGGGCCGCCGCCGCGCGCGATGAGCGGGCTGATCCGGACGTGACGCCGCGGCGCATCGACCTGCCTTCGGCCGCACGAGATGACGCGAACGATTTTCCATTGCATCACCACAACCCAAAAAACAGGGAGAACACGATGAGAACGAAACTGCACCTGCGTACCGCGACGCTCGCGGCCGCGCTGGCCGCCACGCTGTCGGCATGCGTCGTCGAACCGGCCCGTCCGCCGCAGCCCGCGCCGATCATCGAGGAAGTGCCGATCGCGCCGGGACCGGCGTATCACTGGGTCAAGGGGCATTACCGCTGGGAAGGCAATCACTGGGGCTGGGTGCGGGGGCATTGGGCGCCGGGGTATTGACGCGCGGGTCGCGGTCCGGCGGTCCGGCGAAAGGATCGCCGCGGCTGGCGCGTGCGACCGGCGCCGCCGCGACGGCAGGACCGGCGGTTTCGCGGCGCGCGCCATGACGCGCGGATGCGAAGCCGCGTTGCTCCGCGCCGGCGTGGAGCCGGTCGCGCGCGGCGCGTGAACGCGGCGTCTCGGCCGCGTCTCGGCCGATAGAAAAGCCGGGGCCGGACGAGGCCGGAGAGCGGGTGAAGGTGCTGCCCGCTCTCCGGCCTTGCGTCGTGGCGGAGGGCGGCGACGGGGCGTGCGCCGTCGAAGGCCGGGCTTTCGTTGCGCGAAGTCCGTCAGGCCGATTCACGCCGCTCAATGTGTGACGAGTAAAAGGGGATTCAGGTGGGCGGGACGAATTGATGGATGCCTATACGCTGGTCGGGCTCGCGTGCCTGGCGGTCATCGTCATGGGCGACTGGCTGGTTTCCCTGTTCCTGAGCAAACGCGGGGCGCCCGATGCCGACGTTCCATCCCCGCGCCGCCATCCGGCCGAGTCGCGACCTGCGCGCGACGGCGAACCGTTCGATGCGTCCGAACCGGCGCGACACGGAACGCGGCCTCGCGAGTGCGCGCCGTCCGATCCGGAGCCCCCGCCGCCTCGCGTGTCCGGCGACGCGTAGCGAGCGCAGCCGCGTCGCGGCGAGTGGGTCGATCCGCTTCCCGGGCGGCGCCGCGAGGCGGCAACGCGCATCGGCCGAACGACGTGGCGCGCCCGCCGCGCCGCGATGCTTCGGCCATGCCGACAGGTTTTCGCGCGATCCGTCCGCGCGGGGCATGCGCTCTTGTTAAATCCATGCATTGGCGCTGCATCTTGTCGGCTCGCCTCGCCGCTTCCGGGCGCAGGCGAATGCCCGACCCCCTTCATCCGCTCAACAGAAAGGTCCCGCTTGCATGAATCCCTCTTCCATATCGCGTCCATCGAGTCCGTCGAGCGTCGCGCGAACCGATACGCCGCGGCCGCTGTCGCCGGCGGACAATCAGCGCGCGACGTCGTTGCGGGGCAGCCATGCCCACATCGATCTGCAACCGCGCGTCGCCGGGGCGGGGGCGGCACAGGCGGTTTTCAAGCCCCGGCTCGGCAAGTTGCCCGGCGCGTCGCCCGCGCAGTCGGCTCATCTGGCCAGTTCGGTGGAGGGGTATCGCGCGCTGGCCGCGAAGATCGACTTCAAGCCGGAAACCGTTGAAGACAACCTCGCTGAACTGGGGCACCTTGTGGAGAATTTCACCGGCTTCCTCGAGAGCGAGGGGAAGCTCAAGATGGTCGACCGGAACGCCTTGGCCAGGCACTTTGCCCGGGACCAGGTGCAGGGTGACGAGGACAAGCAGGCGGAGCTCAATGCGCTTGAGCACGGGTCGCCCGAGAGGGCGCAGCGTGAGGGGGCGATGCTTGACGCCGAAGAGAAAACCGCCGCCGCTTACATCGCGACGACGAATTCGCTGGGTTTCACCGCGTCCCACCTGAAGGGCGAGATCTATGCGGCCAACGAAGACGGCGGCGCGCATTACGCTCGCCACGAAGTGCTGCACCTGCTGTCGGCCGAGGCGGGAAAGACCCGGATACAGGCGCACAACAACAACCTGAACGAGGCCGTCACCGAGACGATCACCCGCCTGATCGAGCGGCAGCGCGGTATCCCGGACGAAGGCGGCGCCTACAGCCACGCGTATCCGGCGATGACCGAGGTGCTGATGAAGACCGCCGATTCCGATGCGAGCATCAAGGCGGGGATGTTGAGCGCGTACGTGCATGACAAGGGGACGGAGGCGATGATCGCGCCGATGGCGGCGCGCTGGGTCGCGCGCGATGAGGCGCTGCCTGACACGCACCGTGCGCCGAGGGCGAGAAATACGCCGGCTCCCGCCATATCGCCGGCTGCCGGCGCAGCGCGGGCAGCCGGAATTCCGCCCGCGCCTCCTGGGGCACCGCCCGCGCCTCCTGGGGCGCCGCCCGCGCCTCCTGGGGCACCGCCCGCGCCTCCTGGGGCACCGCCCGCGCCTCCTGGAGCGCCGCCCGCGCCTCCTGGGGCGCCGCCCGCGCCTCCTGGAGCGCCGTCTGCTCCCCCTGGAGCACCGTCTGCTGGTCCCGGAGCGCCGCCGGCCCCCGGCACACCGCTCGCCCCCAAGGTACGGCTGGCGCCCGATCCGGAGAAAGCCGCGGAGCAGATGCTCAGGCAACTCGCCACGGTGACCGGCGAGCTGGGCGGCAAGCCCGCGCTGAGCGAGTTCCTGCACAAGCCCGAGGGCGAGTCGATCAAGCGGAATCTGGACAAGCTGGGGAAGTGTCTCGGCGTCGAGTACAGCTAGCCCGCTCGTCCGATCGCATCGGACGCATGGCCCGGCACGCCCGGGCTCGATTCGCTTCGAGCCGGGCCGCCGCCCGCTTGCGCCGCGCGCGTCGTCGGACGGGACGCGAACCGCCGCGCGTGTTCCGTCCGACTCCGCTCAACGCCGCTGCAACACCCCGCGCATCGACGCGATGTCGTCCGGCGAGCGCTCGCCCGCGGCGGCCCGCGCCGCATGCTTGCGGCCCGACTCCGTCGCGCGCGCATGCGCGGCTTGCGGATCGTTGGCGAGCCCGATCTCGATCCGGCGCGCGATCAGACTTTCGATCGCGTAACGCGCTTCGCCGCGCCGCATGCCCAGATCGCGCATCAGCCGGTACGCGCTGCCCAGGTCGGGATCGCGGTCGATCGCGTCGCGCAGCGCGCGTTTCTTGCGCGACATCGACGCATCCTTCACGTGGATCGCCGCATGAAACGCGTGCAGCTTCTCCTGCCCGTCGCCCGCGAACCGGTCGACGCTGCGGTCGATGATCCGCAACGCATGCTCGACAGTCTGGTCCGCCATGCGGTTCTTGTTCGACGAGGACTTCTCCTCGTTGATCAGGCGGCCGGGAAAGAGCTTGCCGAACAGCTTCCGGTCCGCCTCGATCCGTCCGTTGTCGCGCAGCACGGCATGGACGCCCGCGACGGCTTCCTCGGGGGCGTCGGCGGGGATCGTGGCGGGGTCGAGCCGCATGCGCGCGGACCGCTCGTTGCTGTCGATCTCGCGCGCCTTGTCGTTGCGCAGCCGCTGCTTCAGGCCGCGCACGCCCTTGCCGACGTCGAGCGCATTCACGACGCCGAGCGCGAAGCCCGCCTGTTTCGCCGCGATCGCGCCCGCCGCGCCGGGCGCGATCGCGAGCCCGTGCGTGCCGGCGATCAGCGCGGCCCCCGACGCGATGCCGAGCACGTTCCGGCCCAGTTCGTAGGCGGCCCGATTCATCCGCTTGCCGGCGACCTCGTCCCTCACGTACAGCGTCAGCAGCACGTCCTTCGCATGCGCGCTTTCGTTCGCCAGCGCGGGATCGTCGCTGGCCGCGAGCTTCATCACCTTGGCGAGGTCGTAGCGGAACGCGCCCTTGCGGTCGCGCGTGAGGATCAACGTGTCCAGGCGCGGCTTCGCGCGGCTGCCGGCCGCGTTGCGAAACGCATCGACATCCGCGTTCAGCATCGCGTTCAGGTGGCGGTCGTAGCGCCGGTGCTTCTGCCACGACGCGGCGGCCGCATGGCCGTTGAGGCCCGCGCCGAGCACTTCGTGAGCGAGCCCCGCCGCGGTGCTGCCGATCCCGAACTGCGCGGCGGCTATCCCGGACTGGCCGGCGCCGCCGGCGTTGAGCGCGGGGGCGAGCGGACGATAGCCGTTGGCCTCGACCACGGTGAAGCCCGCCTTGCCGCGATCGAATGCCTGACCGGGCTGGCGGTCGGGCTCCGGGGCGAGAAACAGCGCGGGCTCCGGCGGAGGGGGCGTGGCGGCGGCCGGCGCGGCGCGCGGCGCGGCGGGGGGAAGGGTCAGCGCCGCGCGGGTGACGGCGGTGCGGTCGATGTGGGGAATCCCGCTGAACCAGTCCGAGGTGTCGGGCCGCACGGCCGGCAGGCGGGGCGGCGTGCCGCCCGCCGCGCTGCGCAGCGGCGTGTTCGGGAGCGTGCCGAGGGCGTGCCGGCGCACCGGCGCCGGCTGCCCGGGCGTCGGCGCGCCGGGTTCGTCGCGCTCGGCGGCGCGCAGGGTGGGGGACGACGGCGAGCGCGGGATGGATCGGGTCATGCGCACCTCTTTCCTGAACGGGTTGAGTAAGACGGGAGCGCGGCGGCATCGGCGTCGGCCGGCCCGCTCATCGCTGCGCGAGTTTCCTGATCTGCTGCCCGAATCCGGCGAGCGAGATCTGTCCGCTCATTTCGGTGACGAAGCTGCCGGCGAGCAGCGCGACGATCAGGACCGCCACCGCGCCCTTGACCGGCTGGCTGATCGACATCACGTCGAATTTCTGCGCGGATTTGGCGACGAACGCGAGACCGACGTCGATCAGCAGCAGCATCACCATCACCGGCGTCGCAAGCCGCGCGACCATGTCCATCAACTGGTCGAGCCGGGCCTGCGCGAATGCTTCGAGCAGCGGCGCGGGAATCGGATCGAAGCTCGCGAGCGGCCACCACGCATACGACTCGTACAGCGCGCCGAGCAGGAACATCATGCCGCCCAGCATCCAGAACGACGCGACCGCGAGCTGGCTCAGCAGCGTCGCCATCAGCGACGACTGCGCGCCCGAGCCGGGGTTCTGCATCTGCACGTTGTTGAAACCCGCGAGATCGTCGATGTAGGTGCCGATGCCTTCCGCCGCCCAGAACACGGTCGACGCCGCGATGCCGAGCACGAGCCCGATCAGTACCTCCTTGGCACAGACCGCGAGCAGGAACGCGCCGTGCAGCTGCGGCAGCAGCGCTTGCTGACCGAACGCGACGAACAGGCACCAGACCGCGGCCGCGCCGTTGCGGATCGAGCCCTTGAGCACGCTGTCGGCGGTCGGCGGAAAAATCGTCATCAGGACGAGCAGCCGCGTGCTCGACATCGCGAGCAGGGTGATGAAGCCGATGAACTCGTCGCCCAGGTGCTGCAGCGGAAAGACCTCGAAGCTGGTCATGCCTGCGCCTCCGCCCGGACGGAGGCGAGGCGGCGCGCGAGCACCCCTTCCTCGATCTCCTCGTCCTGCGCATCCTCGGCGGCCGCTTCGGCGGCGCGTTCGAGCCGCCGGATGCGTGCGCGCACCACGTCGATCTGCGCGTCGTTGCGGGCAATCCGGCGCGCGGTGTCGGCGAGCCGGTCGGTGCGGGTCTGCAGCGCGGCGCGCAGCCGCGCGCACTGCGCGTCGGCGAGCACCTGCTCGTCGAGCAGTGTGTCGCGGTAGCGCCGGCACGCGGCGTAGTCGGCCAGCGCGAACGGCGTGCCGCCCGAGGCCAGCGCGTCGATCCGGGCGGCATAGCGCTGCGTGGCGTCCCGCTTGGCCTGTGCGTGGGCCTCGCCGTCGGCCAGTTCGGCGGCGGCCGCCGCCTCGTCGGCGCGCTGCTCGGTCTGTTCCGCGCGCAGCGCGGCGCCGCGCTGTTCGCGGCGCGCGATCAGCAGTTCGAAACCGCGTTGTTGTCGATTTTTCATTGGACGAGATCGTGCAGCGCGGCGAGCGTGGCGTCGGGCGCCATGTATTCGTCGGTGCGCTGGTTGAGAAAGGCGCGGATCCGGTCGATCTTCGCGACCGCCTCGTCGGCCGCCGGATCGCTGCCCGCCTGGTATTCGCCGAGCTGCAGCAGCGTCTCGATCTCGCGATGCTTCGCGAGCAGCTGACGCAGCCGTCCGGCCGCGCCGACGTGTTCGCGCGTCGTCACCTGCGGCATGATGCGCGACAGGCTGGCGAGCACGTCGATCGCCGGATACTGGTTGTGCGCGGCGATCTCGCGCGACAGGATGATGTGGCCGTCCAGGATGCCGCGCACTTCCTCCGCGATCGGATCGCTGCCGGAGTCGTCCTCGGCGAGCACGGTGTAGAGCGCGGTGATCGAGCCGTGCTCGCCCATGCCGGTGCGTTCGAGCAGGCGCGGCAGCTCGGCGAATACGGACGGCGGAAAGCCGCGCCGCGCGGGCGGCTCGCCGGCGGCGAGGCCGATCTCGCGGCCGGCGCGCGCGAAGCGCGTCAGCGAATCCATCATGAGCAGCACGCGCTTGCCCTGGTCGCGGAAATACTCGGCGATCGCGGTGGCCGCATACGCGGCCTTCGCGCGCTCGATCGACGAGCGGTCCGACGTCGCGCAGACCACGACCGAGCGGGCCATCCCGTCCTCGCCCATGATCAGCTCGACGAATTCGCGCACTTCGCGGCCGCGCTCGCCGATCAGCGCGATCACGTTGACGTCGCACGACGCGCCGCGCGCGAACATGCCGAGCAGCGTGCTCTTGCCGACGCCCGCCGGCGCGAAGATCCCCATCCGCTGGCCCTCGCCGAGCGTGATGAGGCCGTCGACGATCCGCACGCCGGTGGAGAGCGACGCGTCCACCATCCGGCGCGACATCGGGTTCGGCGGCGGCGCGAGCACAGGGCGCAGCGTGTCGCATTCGAGCGGACCGCGTCCGTCGATCGGTTCGCCGAAACTGTCGATCACGCGGCCGAGGATGCCGTGGCCGACCTTCACCGACAGCGGCCGGCGCAGCCCGATCACGCGGGTGCTGCGGTTGATCTCGCCGAGCGCGCCGAACGGCGACAGCAATGCGACGTTGCGCGTGAAGCCGACGACTTCCGCGTGCTGGAGCAGGGCGCCGGACGGGCTGCGCAGCTCGCACAGCTCGCCGAGCGTCACTTCGAGCCCGACCACGCGCAGCAGCGTGCCGATCACTTCGAGCACCTTGCCCGTCATGCTGACGGCGGAATCGATCGAAAGCCGCGCGGCCATCGCATCGGCGACGCGGGACAGGTCGGTCAGCGCGTTCATGGCCGCTCCGCTTCGTCGAGCGCGCGGGCGAGGGTCGCCCGGATCGCGTTCAGTTGGGTGTCGAGGCTCGCGTCGACGGTGCCGAAATCCGATTCGCACAGGCAGGTGCCGGGCGCGACGCGCGGCTCGACGATCACGTCGATCGGCACGTTGCGGCCCTGCCTGCGCCACGCGTCGGCGAGCTGGCCGAACTGCTCGCGGGCGACGTCGTAGTCGGCATCGCACACCCGCACGGTCAGATAGCTCGCATCGGCGACGACGCGCTCGACGGTCTCCGCCGCGCGGGCGAACAGGCCGCGCGCGTCCTCGGTCCGCACCATCTGCTGGACCGCCGCCGCGACCAGCTCGGCGAGCCGCTCGCGCATGCCGTCGCGCACGCGGCGCTCCTGCTCGAACGCGTCGGCGGCCTGCGCGTGCCAGTCGGCCAGCGCCTGCGCGCGCCCGGCGTCGTAGCCGCGCGCGAACGCGCTGTCGTGTTCGGCGCGGGCGGCGTCGAGCAGCGCGTCGGCGGCGGCGCGGGCGTCGGCGTCGATCCGTTCGGCGGCTTCGCGCGCCGCGCGCAGGATACCGTCGCGCTCGGCGGCGAGCGCGTCGAGCGCGGTGTCCAGTTCCGCGACCGTCTCGAACGCGTCGCGCCGCAGCACGCCATGCGGCGCGTCGAGGCAGAGATCGTCGGCGAGCGGGATCTGTCGGTGTTTCAGCCAAACAACCATGTCCACTCCGGATACTGCGAAGGCAGATGGGCGAGCAGCAGCGCGCCCTGCGCGTCGTCGCCGGCGCGCTCGAGCCATGCAGGACGAGCGGCGTCGCGCGGCAGCGCGAGCCGCACGGTCCGCATCGGGCCCGAGGCGGACCACAGCCGCTCGCGTTCGAAGCGGCACCAGCCTTCCCACGCCACCTCGTCGCCGGACAGCTGCGCGAGCGGCGTCAGCGGTTCGCGCCGGTCGACGTCGCGCGCCCTCGGCGCGTCGGGCAGCGCGGCCAGCATGCGGCCGGCATCGGCGCCGACCCAGTCGGCCAGACGCGCGCGGCTCGCGCGATCGATCCAGTGCCGCAGCTCGGCGCGCCGCGCGAGCAGCGCCCGCAGTCTCAGGACTCGCAGCGCGTCGGCGACGGGCAGCACGGCGAGCCGGTCGGCGGGCGCGTCGAAGCCGTCGAGCGGCGGCGGCACCTGGCCGAGCGTGCGCAGCAGCAGTTGCGAGCAGCACGCGCGCAGCGCGGGCGCATGCGTGTGCATCGCCTCGACCAGCGGCGCGAGCGCGCCTTGCCAGCTGGCGTGCACCCAGTCGGCGGCGTGCCGCAGGTTCGCGTCGTAGCCCGCGAGCCACGCGGCCCGCTGGCTGACGCCGGGCGTCGGCAGGCCCGTGGCCGTCATGATGCGGCGCCCGTCGGTTCCGCGCCGCGCGCGCGGCCCGGCGGCGTGCCCGCGTCCGGCGCCGCGCGGCGGCGTTTGCGCCACCACAGCGCGCCGCCCGACGCCGCGAGCGCGAGCGCCGCGAGGACGGCGGCGAGCGCGCCGAGCAGCGGCAGGCCGCCGGATTTCGCATTCGCCTGCGGCGCGGTCGACACCAGATCGACCGGGTCGGCGGCGACGGACGTGACGCTGACTTCGTCGTAGGTCAGCCCCTCGACGCTGTGGACGACGAGGTTCTTGATCTGCGGCGTGAGCGTCGCGAGGTTCGCGTTGGGCCGGTACTTGATGAACACCGATGCCGACGACGGTTTCGTCACCTGCGCGAGCGGATCGTTGTGCGGCAGCACGATATGCACGCGCGCGATGACCACGCCGTCGATCTTCGACAACGTGTTCGACAGCTCCTGCGACACGCCGTAGATGAAGCGCACGCGCTCCTCGGTCGGCGTCGACACCAGACCGTCCTTCTTGAACAGATCGCCGAGATCGTCGTAGCGGGCGGCGGGCAGGCCGCGCGCGCGCAGCACTTCCATCGCCCGGACGATCTGCTTGTCGTCGACCGTTAGGGTCCAGCTCTTGCCGCCGTCGGGGGTTTTCTTCTGCGCGTCGACGCCGTTTTGCAGCAGCGCGGCCATCATTTCGTTGCAGTCGCGCTCGGCGAGGCCGCCGTACAGTTCCTGCTGGCAGCCGGCCAGCAGCGCGGCGCACAGCAGCAGCGCGCCCAGGCCGGCGATGCGGCCGCCGCGCGGGCCGGGGGACGGGGAACGGGTCGGCTTCATGTCACTGGTTCTTCATCAGTGAGCCGACGGCGTCCTTCGCCGAGGTGACGACGCCCATCTTCGCCTGCAGGTCGATCTGCATCGCGGCGGCTTCGGCCGATGCCTGCAGCGATGCCGCGAGCATCTGGTTCATCGACATCTCCTGCGCATGCAAGCCCAGGTATTCGACGTTGTTCAGCACCTTGCGCATCTGCGCGTCGGAGCTTTCGACGAGCTTCGAGATCGCGGTCGTCTCCTGCGCGTGCGCGACGGGCGGCGTCGGCGTCGAGTGCGCCATCAGCGCCTGGAAGCGGTCGGCGACCTGCGCGGGCACGTCCGATGCGGCCGGCGCGGCGGCCGCGTCGGAGAACGCGGCGTCGAGCGCGCGGGCGAGATCGGGGGCGGGGTGGATGGGATTCATGGGGATGCTCCTCGCGTCAGAGACGCAGATATTGCTGCTGCGCATACGCGGCCTGAGGATCGAAGGCGGCGGCCGGCGCGGCGGTGCCTTCGCCGGTTTCCGCGACCGATGCGGGCAGCTCCCAGACGCCCGTGCGTTCCGCGTGTTCCTTCGCGAGCAGCACGTCGTTCTGCCGTTCGAGCGCGCGCACCAGCGCGATCGCCTGCGCGGGGCCGCCCGCCGCGAGCACTTCGTCCGCGCTCAGCCGCCACGCGGGATCGCGTCTGGCGTGCAGCGCGAGCGTGAGCAGCGCCTTGCCGTAGGTCGCATTGGTCGAGCCGCTCGCGATGTCCGAGAAGGCCCGCACCGCATCGTCCCAGTTGCCGAGCGCGATGTGCAGCATGCCGTCGAACATGTCGGCGGCGGGCAACTGCGGCGCGAGCACGCGCAGCGCGTCGATCAGCATGCCGATGTCGTACGGGTCGGCGGCCGGGCCGTCGAGCGCGCCGCCGAGTGCGAGGTTGGTGGCGTCGATCAGACCGTTCAGTGCGGCTTGGTTGCATCGCAGATAGGTCGGCCGGGATTCGTCCATGGTGTGCGCTCCGTGTGGCCGCAGCTGCGGCGCTAGGGGTGGAAGGGGGAAACCGCTTGGGCTGCAAGTTAGCAGCGCGGTGCGGCCGATGGACGGCGGATGCGAAGCGCGCGCGCCGCAGGCGAAGCGCCGCGCGCGCTTCGCGCCGGGCGGCGCGGCTTCGGGTCCGGCCGGGCCCGCCGCGCGCCGCGGCGCTAACGTGTGCCCGTTTCCGACTATCGATACGGACGGGCGGCCATGGCCGACGCAGAAGACAAGACCGAAGAGCCTTCCGAGCAGAAGCTCAAGAAGGTGCGCGAGAAGGGCCAGGTCGCGAAGAGCAAGGATGTCGGCGACACGGTGTCGCTCGGCGTGGTGATCGGCGTGCTGGCGATGGGCGAGACGCTGCTCGGCGGCGGGCTGCAGCAGGTCGTGCGGACCGCGCTCGATTTCGTGGCCGGCGACCGCTCGCCGCATGCCGCGCAGACCGCGCTGTACGACCTCGGCGCGAGCGCCGTGCAGATGACGCTGCCGTTCGCGGCGGGCGCGATTCTCGCGGGCGTGGTGTCGCAGGCGCCGCAGGCGGGGTTTCTCATCACCATGGAAACGGTGATGCCGAAGCTCGACGCGATCAGTCCGATGGCCGGCCTGAAGCGCATCTTCTCGCTGAAGGCGCTGCTCGACCTGGCGAAGACGATCATCAAGGCGGTGGTGCTGCTGTGCGTGGTGTGGAAGACGGTGTCGTCGCTGTTTCCGCTCGTCATCCAGGGCATCTACGAAGCGGCGCCGCAGCTGTCGCGCGTGATGTGGACCGTGCTGATGAAGCTGCTCTACACGGTGCTGCTGGTGATGACGGTGCTGGCCGCCGCCGACTACAAGATCGCGAAGGTGATGTTCATCCGGCAGAACCGGATGGGCAAGGAGGAAGTGAAGCGCGAGCACAAGGAATCCGACGGCGATCCGCACACCAAGGGCGAGCGCCGCCGGCTCGCGCAGGAGTTCGCGACGACCGCGGCACCCCGCCAGCGGGTCGGGCAGGCGAACGTGCTGGTCGTGAATCCGACCCACTATGCGGTCGCGATCCGCTACGCGCCCGAGGAGCACCCGTTGCCGCGCGTGATCGAGAAGGCCGTCGACGACGGCGCGCTCGCGCTGCGCCGCCACGCGCATGCGCTCGGCGTGCCGATCGTCGGCAATCCGCCCGTGGCGCGGGCGCTGTACCGGATCGAACGCGACGGCGCGATTCCCGAGGAACTGTTCGAAACGGTGGCCGCGATCCTGCGCTGGGTCGAGGCGATCGCCGGCGCGCGCGCCGGCGCCGGTGTCAACGCCGTCGCGGCCGTCGCTTCTTCCACATCAACGT
Source organism: Burkholderia alba (assembly GCF_034721475.1). Lineage (NCBI taxonomy): Bacteria > Pseudomonadati > Pseudomonadota > Betaproteobacteria > Burkholderiales > Burkholderiaceae > Burkholderia > Burkholderia alba. Next base: position 137,401 of record NZ_JAWJWL010000001.1, read on the forward strand.
CCGCGAGGTCCGCATGACGATCAAAACCCTCAAACTCCCCGCCGGCGGCGAGGTCGGCATCGCGGCGCTGGTCGTCGCGATCGTGTCGCTGATGATCCTGCCGCTGCCGCCCGAAGTGATCGACGTGCTGCTCGGCATCAACATCGCGATCAGCGTGACCCTGCTGATGGTGACGATGTACATCGGCAGCATCGTGTCGCTGTCGGTGTTTCCTTCGGTGCTGCTGTTCACGACGCTGTACCGGCTGTCGCTGAACATCGCGTCGACCAAATCGATCCTGCTGCACGCGAACGCGGGCGACATCATCGAGAGCTTCGGCGAGCTGGTGGTGGGCGGCAATCTGGTGGTCGGCCTGGTGGTGTTCCTGATCATCACGACCGTGCAGTTCATCGTGATCGCGAAGGGGTCGGAGCGGGTCGCGGAAGTCGGCGCGCGCTTCACGCTCGACGCGATGCCGGGCAAGCAGATGAGCATCGACGCCGATCTGCGCGCGAACATCCTGACGCCCGACGAGGCCCGCCGCAAGCGCGCGACGCTCGCGAAGGAGAGCCAGCTGCACGGCGGGATGGACGGTGCGATGAAGTTCGTCAAGGGCGACGCGATCGCGGGGCTCATCATCACGCTCGTCAACATCGTCGCCGGCATCGCGATCGGCGTGATGTACCACGGCATGACGGCGGGCGAGGCGGCGAACCGCTTCTCGATCCTGTCGATCGGCGACGCGATGGTGTCGCAGATTCCGTCGCTGCTGATCTCGGTCGCGGCGGGGGTGATGATCACGCGCGTCGGCGACGATCACGACGACGCCGAAGGCGCGTCGCTCGGGTCGGAAATCGCGCGGCAAATGGGTAGCAGCTATCGCGCGCTGTACTTCGCGTCCGTGCTGCTGCTCGGCTTCGCGGCGGTGCCGGGCTTCCCGGCGGCGCTGTTCCTGCTGCTGTCCGGCATCCTCGCGTTTACCGGCTACCGTCTGCAGAAGGGCCGGCGCCGCACCACGGCGCGCGGCGAGCCGGTGATCGCGCTGCAGCGCGCCGGCGCGAAAAGCAGCACGCCGACGATCCTGCCGCGCGCGCCGCTCTTCACCTGCGCGATCGGGGTGCGGGTCGCGCCCGATCTGGTCGCGCGTCTCGTACCCGCCGCGCTCGACCGGGCATTCGACGAGGAGCGCGCGAAGCTGCAGGAGGAGCAGGGCCTGCCGTTTCCCGGCATCACGCTGTGGACGAGCGCGGCGCTGCCCGCGTCCACCTGCGAGGTGCTGATGCGCGACGTGCCGCAGAGCCGCGTCGAGCTGCCGGCCGATCAGACCATGCTGCCCGACGCGGCGGCCGATCCGGCGCTCGCCGGCCGCTGCACGAAGCGCGGCCCGGCGGGCGGGTTCGCCGAAAGCTACTGGATCGACGACAAGGCGGTGCCGGCCGACGCGCGCGCATGGCGGGCCGAACAAGTGATCGCGCACGAGACGATCGCGCTGCTCCGGCGCAACGCGCACCTGTTTCTCGGCATCCAGGAAACGCAATGGATCCTCGATCAGCTGGGCGTCGACTACCCCGGCCTCGTCGCGGAAGTGCAAAAGGCGCTGCCGACCCAGCGGATCGCCGACGTGCTGCGCCGCCTGCTCGAGGAGCACATCCCGATCCGCAACGCGCGCGACATCATGGAAAGCCTGATCGCTTGGGGGCCGAAGGAGAAGGACATGCTGATGCTCGCGGAATACGTGCGCGGCGACCTGTCGCGCTATCTCGCGTATCGCGCGGCGCGCGGCGAGAGGCAGCTGTCCGCCGTGCTGCTCGACCTGCCCGTCGAGCAGCACATCCGGCAATCGATCAAGCAGACCCCGGCAGGTAATTTCCTGGCGCTGCCGCCCGAGCAGGTGCGCTATCTGGTCGACAGCGTCGCCTCGTTCGTCGGCGAGGCGCCGCGTGACGACGTGGTGCTGGTCACGTCGATGGACGTGCGCCGCTACACCCGGCGCATGATCGAAGCCCGGCTCGGCTGGCTGCCCGTGTATTCGTACCAGGAGCTGGGCGATCAGGTCGAACTGCAGCCGCTCGGCCGTGTGACGATGTGAGCGCGCGGACCATGAGCGGAACCGAACTGCGGCCGGTGCGGATCATCGCGGGTGAAAGCGCGGGCGAGGCGGGCACCGCGCCGGCCGCGCGCGCGGCACGGCGCGGCATCGACTATGCGCAGCTGATGCGGCGCTCGCGCGCCGTGCCGGCGGCCGACCGCGCGGCGACGGACCGCGACGGCCGCGCGGGCGCGCCTCCTTCGCGCGGCGAGGCGTTCGCGCCGCTCGCGCGCGATGCGGCGGCGCTGCCGGAGGCCGTCGAGCGGGAAGTGATGGCGCGCGCGTGCGAAGGCTCGGGCGCCTTCGTCAATCAAGTGTTCGCGCAGCGCGAGCGGATGGTGCGGGTCGCCGAGGCGCTGGCGAGCGAGATCGCCCCGCTGTGCGGCGACGAGCTGGCCGGCCAGTGGGATCTCAGCCTGCCGCTCGATCCCGCGCTGTTGCCGGACACCGTCCTGCATCTGGTTCTTTCGCGTTTCGACCTGCGGCTTCGGTTCGACACGTCGGACGCGGCGACGCGGCACTTACTCTGTTCCCATGGCGCGACGCTGCATGCGCGGCTCGATACGCTGCTGTCGCATCAAGGCGTGTCGCGCACGATCGAGATCGACGTCGCATGAACGCCGCCCGCCCGACCTGACCGACTGTGACGATGGACGCACTGCTTACCGATTCCGAATCCGAATCCGCTCGCGAGCCCGCCCGCGCCGAGCCGGCGGCACCGCGCGTCGATGCCGCGCTGCCGCTGCCCGCGTGGACCGCGCGCGATGCGGCGCTGGCCCGCCTGCAGGCGGACGCGCGATTGCCGGCCTGGCTCGCGCGCTTCCCGATGTTGTCGGACTGGCGGGCGACGACGGAGGACCGGCCGGTATTCGAGCGGCCGGGGCTGCTCGACTTGCGATTCAACGGCGCGACCGCGCGGATCGCGATTGATCTGGCCGCGTTTCCCGCGCTCGCCGTCGTCGCCGCGCCGGCGGGCGATACGCACGGCGACGCCAGCCTGTCGCTGCGCACGGCGCTGGCGTCGGCGCTGCTCGCGCCGCTGCGCGCGGCATTCGCGGCGGCGGGGCTCGCGGACGTCACCGTCGGCGGGCTGCGTGCCGCGAACGCCGCGTCGTTCGAAACCGCGCGCTGCGTGCTGTCGTTCGCGCTGGACGCGCAACCGGTGCGCTGCGTGCTGGTCGACGTGGAGACGCCGTGGATCGACGCGCTCGCGGCCCGGCTGCGCGGCGAGGCGGCGCGCGGCGCGGGCGCGGCGGCACGCGTGCCGTTGCCGGGCCGGGTGCGGCTCGGCACGCGCCTGCTGCCGCTCGACGTCGTGCGCGGACTGCAGCCGGGCGACGTGCTGCTCGGCGCCGCGCCGGCCGGATTCGGTCTCGCGCCGGGTTCGCCGCTGCCCGCGTGGTGGGGCGCGCGGCGCGCGACCCAATGGCACACCAGGGTTCTGATTGAGGGTTCAACAATGATGATTACCGAAATGCCCGATACCGCCGACGATCTCGACCAGCCGGTCGTGGCCGACGATCCGCCGGAACCCGCCGACCTCGGCGCGCTCGACCTGCCCGTGCACATCGAGATCGACACGCTGTCGCTCGCGGTGGCCGAACTGGCCGCGCTGCGGCCCGGCTACGTGCTCGAGCTGCCGCTGCCGGCGCGCGCGGTGCCGGTGCGGCTGGTCGCGTACGGCCAGCTGATCGGCGGCGGCGAACTGGTCGCGGTCGGCGCGCATCTCGGCGTGCGGATCAACCGGATGGCGGGCGACGATGGTTCAGTTTAACGACATCACCGGCCTGCTGATCGCCGTGCTCGTGATGAGCATGGTGCCGTTCATCGCGATGGTGGTCACGTCGTACGCGAAGATCGTCGTCGTGCTCGGGCTGCTGCGCAACGCGCTCGGCGTGCAGCAGGTGCCGCCCAACATGGTGCTGAACGGCATCGCGATCCTGGTGTCGCTGTACATCATGGCGCCGATCGGATTCGCCGCGCAGCAGCAGCTGCAGGGGCAGGCGCTGTCGCCGGAGCCCACGCAGGCGATGCTGCAGGCATTCGGCGCGGCGAAGGAGCCGTTCCGCAAGTTCCTCGCCGCGCATTCGCGCGAGCGGGAAAAGCGCTTCTTCCTGCGCTCCGCGTCGGTGGTGTGGCCGAAGGCCGCGGCGGACCAGCTGCGCGTCGACGACCTGATCGTGCTCGCGCCCGCCTTCACGCTCGCGCAGATGACCGATGCGTTCCGGATCGGCTTCATCCTCTACATCGCCTTCATCATCGTCGACCTCGTGATCGCGAACGTGCTGATGTCGATGGGGATGAACCAGCTGCAGCCGACCAACGTGTCGATCCCGTTCAAGCTGATGCTGTTCGTCGTGATGGACGGCTGGTCGACGCTGGTGCACGGCCTCGTGCTCACTTATTCATGATTTCGCGGGGAATGACGCTATGGAAATCGACGACCTGATCCGGCTGACGTCGCAGGGCATGATGATGTGCCTGTACATCTCGCTGCCGGTGGTGATGGTGGCGGCGCTGTCCGGCCTGACCATCTCGTTCGTGCAGGCGATCACGTCGCTGCAGGAGCAGAGCATCTCGTACGGCGTGAAGCTGGTGGCCGTCACGGTGACGGTGGCGATCGCCGGGCCGTGGGCCGCGTCGCAGATTCTGCATTTCGCGCAGCAGCTGATGTCGGCGGCGGTGCCGTCGTGAACCGCGTCGTCCGCCTCGCGACTCCGATCGCGCACGCGCCGAAACCCGATCCCCGCCGCCGCAAGCCGGTACGCGCGCGCATGGCGACGACCTACGGCCGCTATGCGACGCGCTTCACCTATTCGAACGGTTTCCAGGCGAATGCGACGGCCGCGCGCAACCAGATGCTGAACAAGCTGAAGCCGCGCCCGAAGGTGGCCGCGGCCTCGACCCGGCGCCGCCGCCGCGCGGACAGCCAGACCGAGACGGCGGATACCGGCGAGGACACGCTGGTGCAGCACGCGCACGTCGCGCCGCACGACGAACCGGACCGTCAGGGCGGCGGGCAGGGCGGCCGGCAGCAGCGCAACCGGGACGACCGCGAGGACGAAGCCGCGCCGCTAGCCGAACTGCCGCGCGTGCGCGCGGCGCGCGGCCGTCCGGCGCCCGCGCCCGCTCAGCGGGCGCTGCGCTCGACGGTCGAGGGACTGGCCGATGCGAGCGAGCGGGAGCGCGCGCTGCGGCATCTGTGGGCCGATTCGCTGCTGCGGCTCGGGCGGCGGCTCGAAGCCGACCCGGCCGCGCGGATCACGCCCGCGCTGCTGGGCCACGGCGCGGATCTGCTGGCGGCGCGGCTGCGCGCGGGACCCTGCACGCCGATCGGCTGGGAGGGCGTGAAGCAGTTGCTGCTCGACGCGACGCGCGATGCCGCCGCCGCGCCGCGCGAAGCGCGCGGCGCCTCGGGCGAACGTGCGCGCGCTCATTTTCTGCTGCTGCCCTTGATGGTCTTCAACGCGGAGCGTCCGTCCACGACGGCCCAGCTCGAACGCGCGTTCGCGAGCGTCGAGACGCTGCGCGGCGGCGTGTCGACCGTGCGCGGCGGGCAGTCGTGAACGGCGGGCCGCGCGCGATGCTTCGCAAACGTGGCGGCGGATTCGCATGCGGCCCCGGTCCGGCAAGCGATGCGCACTATTCTGACTGCATGACGAACCGACACCGCCCGAACGCAACGACCCGCACGGGATTCTGCCCGCGCAGCGATTCGCTCCGGCGCAACGACGTACCCGATACAAGGAGCCGTTCATGAAATTGCTGCGCATCCTGACCGGCCTGCACGCCGGCGCGGAAATCGCGCTCGATGCCGGCGAACACCGGATCGGCGCCGGCGAGGACGCGGCGATTCGCATTACCGACTGGCGCGACGGCGACCTGCTGCTGACGATCGACATGCAGGGCGTGGTCAGCGCGCGGCGCGCCGCGCCCGTCGCGCCGGAAGCCGCCGACGATCCGTTCGATGCCGACGGTTCGACGCTGCTGCTGCTCGATTTCGTGCCGGTGCCGTTCGGCGAGACGGCGCTGTGCGTCGGGCCGGCGAACGGCGCGTGGCCCAGCGATCTCGACCTGCTCGCGACGCTGTGGGCGCCGCCGCCCGGCGCCGATGCGGCGCGGCGCGGCGCGCAGCGCAAGCTCGCGGTCTGCGCGGCGGCGGGCGGCGCGCTCGTCGCGGGCCTGCTCGCCACCGGCGCGATGCTGGCGAGCGCGCATTCGAGCCCGCCGCCGCCGCCCGAGACCGTGGATGCGCTGGCGAAGCGGGTGGGCGTGGAATTGCGGCGGGCGGGCTACGAGGAACTGAGCGTCGCGCCGCGCGGCGCGATGGTGGCGGTCACGGGCATGGTGTCGAGCCCGGCCGACGATCTGGCGGCGCGCAAGCTGCTCGACCGGCTCGCGGCGGGCCGCGCCGAACGCCAGTACGACGTGGCGCAGGACGATGCGCAGAGCATCGGCGAGTCGCTCGGCGTCGCGGGCGCGACGGTCGCCTATGCGGGCCAGGGGCGGTTCCGCGTGTCGGGCACGGTGCCGAACGTCGCGCAGCTGAACGCGGCGATCGAGCGGGTGCGCGCGGACGTCGGGCCGAACGTGCGGGCGATCGACGTCGACGCGCGCCAGTCCGGCGACGCGCCGGTGCCGGTCGCGTACTCGGGGATGCTCGAGATCGGCGACGTGCGCTACATCGAGACGCCGGACGGCGTGAAGCATGTGTTCGCGGGCGCGTCGCCGGACGGCGCGTCCGACCTCAACTGACGATGGACGGGAGAAACGGCATGTACGAAGCACTGGAACGGGTAGCGGGCGATTTCGGCTCGCTCGAGAAGACGCTCGCGGCACCCGACGCGGCATCGCGGATCAAGTCGATCCGCGATGCGCTCGGCGAGACCGCCGAACGGGTGAGCGCGGCCACCGCGCAGGCGGCGAGCGACTACGACCGCGACGCGATGCAGAAGATCTACCGCGGCCTGCTGGCGGCGCAGCGCATCGTGCTGACGCTGCACGAGGAGCGCGTGGCGGCCGCCTAGCCGCGCCAAGTTTCGCCGCGCTGCGCGGGCGACGGACGAATCGGACCGGCCGGCAAGGCACGGCCGGTCCGGTCGGCGCCGCGCGCAGCGGGGCAAAAAAACGGCGGGCCGCGATGCGCGGCGGCGCCGGACCTTTGTCAACGCGTGGATGCACGCACTATCTGGAGAGTGATCATGGGAGCAATTGCAGGACTGGCAGGCGGCGCTGATGCGATCGCCAGCATGACGGCATCGATGAATTCGGGCATCGCGATGTCGAATGCGGCAACGCAGATGCAAATGAAGATGTCGGAAACGAACACGAAGAACGAAGTGATGAAGCAGGCCGTGAAGATGCTGGCCGACGCGGCGAAACCGCCGCAATAAGCCGGCTGCTGCTCGGCATCGTGTTGGGCAGCCGGCGCCTGTGCGCCGGCTGCATCGTTTTGGATGTCGGATACCAGGGTGGGACTGTCATGAGTTGGGAACGTTATGTGCAGGTCGTCGCGGAGGTATGCGAGGTCGTCGATTTGCCGGACGTCGACTACGTGCTCGAGACGCGCTCGATCGACGTCGAGGGTTTCGATGTCCGGATCGAGCATTTCGAGGAAGACCCGGAATCGATGTATGTGAATTTTCACTACGGGATCGTCAGCGCGGGACGGACGCTGGCGGTGTACCGGCTGCTGCTCGAGGCGAACCTGCTGATCTACGCGCAGGACCAGGCCCAGCTCGGGATCGACGCCGACACGGGCGGCATCGTGCTGCTGATGCGGCTGCCGCTCACCCCGGACGTGACGGGCGAAACGGTGGCCGACCTGTTCTCGCACTACGCCGAACATGGCCGCTACTGGCGGCAGAACATCATCGAGTCGGGCGACGAGATGTTCGAGGGCATCGCGTCCGGCGAATATTTCTGGTTGCGGGTGTAGCGGACGCCCCGCCGGACGGCGCGGACCAATCGTAACGGATCGTCACAAATTGCTGCGTGAACCCGGCTTGGACGAGACCATGGCGGCACGCATTCACGCACGGCCCCGGGCAGACAGCCCGGGCGCCCGGTGCGTGGATCGAGCTTGATTCCTTTGTCTTCGAACCCGCTTGCCGAGAGGATCCGCCATGTTTTCGACACTCTATTTCGCCGCCGCCGCCGCGCTCGCCAACCCGTCGTCGCACGACGCTTACGCGGGCCGCGTGTTCGACGGCCGCTTCGCCGAAGCGGCCGCGCTCGTCGCCGCGCGCTGCGACGGCGAGCCGGGCGGCCCCGTCGCCGACCTGCGCGACGTTCAGGCCTACGCCGACATCCAGCTCGTGCTCGGCCGTGTCGAGGAAGCGGAGGAAACCTTCCGCCGCGCGCAGAAGCTGCTGCGCGACTCGCGCGATCTGGCGCGGGTGATGACCTGCCGCAACGCCAGCTGGCAGGCCTTCTTCCAAAACCGTTTCGGCGTGGCGCAGGCCGGCTTCCAGCGGATCGCCGACGACCGGGCGGCCGACGCCGGCCAGAAGCTCGAGAGTCTGCTCGGCATGTGCGTCGTCATGCATCACCTCGGCCGCGCGGACGCCGCGATGTCGGCGCTCGACGTGCTCGACGCCGCCGCGCGCGACGCCGATCCGCGCTGGCTGCCGCTCGCGGGCGCATTGCGCGCCGACCTGCTGCTGCAATACCAGATCGGCTGCGCCGATGCGCTCGACGATCACGTGTACTGGCGCTCGGTGCTGGCCGACCTGCCGCCCGCGGCATTCGCCGACGCCGGCGCGGCCGCCGACGGCGATGCGCTGCCGCTGCTGCGGATGCGTGTCGACTACATGCGGCAGGTGCGCCGGCTGGCCGCCGGCGATCACGCGGCGCTTGCGCGCATCGACGTGCATGTCGACTGGTGCGCGAAGGGCGGCATCGGCGACTACCAGCGCAGCGTGCGGCTCGAAGTGGCGCTTGCCGCGCTCGCCGGCCATGCGCCGAACGTCGCCGATACGATGATCGCGCCGTACCGCGATGCCGCGACGCGCTGCGGCTCGCATGTGCGCTGGACGCTCGACTATCTGTACTGCGCGGCGAAGGTGCGCGAGCAGCAGGGACGGATGCGCGAATCGTCGTCGCTGTACGGCCGCTATGCGCTCGCTTCCGTCCGGCACGTGCGCTCCGACGGCGCGGCACTGGCGCCCGCGCTGGCGATCGCGCGCTGCGGCACCCACGCGGCCGCGCCGAGCGACGACGTGAGCGCGCGGCTGCCCGGCAAGTATCGGCGCGCGTATCGCTATCTGATGGAACGGCTCGATCAGCACGACCTGTCGGTGCGCGACGTGGCCGCCCATATCGACGTGACCGAACGCGCGCTGCAGGCGGCGTTCAAGGCGCATCTCGGCCTGTCGCCGAGCGAGTTGATCCGCCGCCAGCGGATGGAACGGATTCGCGGCGAGCTGATGTCGGACGCGCCGCGCGCGGAAAGCGTGCTGGAGATCGCGAGCCGCTGGGGAATCCAGCATCGTTCGACGCTCGTGAACGGCTATCGGCGGATGTTCGACGAAGCGCCGTCGGAGACTTTCGCTCGTTGAGCGGGAAGGCGAACGGCGGCGGGAGGGGGGGGCTTCGGGCGGCATGTCCCGCTTTGTCGGGCGCGCTGTGTGCGCATGTTGTCCGTCGCTTGTCGTTGCGCCGGGGGCACGCGTATCGTCGAACGGCTGATCGGGCGAGCGGTCGATGTCAGTCATCGGCAACCGGAAGATGCCGCTGCCGCCACGATTCTTTTCACGTTTGCGTTCGATCGCCGCGATTCGGATCGGCAACTTGATCTCCGGCGAGAACTTGCCCGTGAACGGCCGCCATTCGGACGACGCGCGCGGTCACGCCGGCGGGCCGTCACGCTCACGAAGCGCTCAGGATTGCGCCGGTCGCACCGAAAAGCGCCCTTTGAAGCTGGGCCGTCGTTTTGCGCGGAAAGCGGCGACGCCTTCGACGAAATCGGCACTTCGATACGCCTGCCGGCGTAGTTCCGCAATGTGCGCCAGCGCGTCGTCGGACAGCATGGACGGATCGCACAGCATGCGGAGTTGCGCTTTGACCGCGGCGATCGCCAACGGCGCTTTCTCCGCGATTCCCGACGCCAGTTCCATGGTTTGCGCAACGAGCGCCTCGGCCGGCACCCATCGATTGACGATTCCGAGCCGGAACGCGTCGGTTGCGCCGATCGGCGCGGCGGTAAAAAACATCTCCTTCACCGCGCCGATCGACAGGCGTTCAGCGAAATGCAGCAAACCACGGGTGTTGTAGGGCAGACCGATGTTCGCCGGCGTCATCGCGAAGCGGGCGCTGTCGTCGGCAATCACGATGTCGCAACACATGACGATCTCTACCGCGCCGCCGAACACGGCGCCTTGCACCATCGCAATGACGGGAAAGGCGCAGTTGCGCAGCGCATCGATCGCGGTTTCCAGCGCACTGCCGGAGGCCAGCGGATCGCTGCCGTCGAGCGGAAGCGCGTCGATGTCGTGACCTGACGACCAGATGGCCGAGCCCGCCGACGAACGCAGCACCATGGCCCGGACATCGCGTTGCATGCAGTCGCGACAGGCCGCGGCGATCATGCCGAGCAGGCTGGCGTTCAACGCATTGCGTTTCTTCGGATGGGAGAAGGTCAGCACGGCGACATGGCCCAGGAAGGCGACGTCGAGGCGAGCGTCGCCGGCGTCGCCGGTTGAAGAGATCGGGCTGTTCATGAGCAATCCTTCTCCAGGGTAACGAATTCGCCGATGAGCCGGCTGCGGTCGGCATCCAGTTCGGGAGCCGGCGGGTACAGCAGCGCGTCGTCGACGCCGTCGATCTTGATGGGATTTCCCGCTACCCGGAACGCGCCCGCGCGGTCGCCGTCGACGGGAACGATCATGCGGCGTGCGGCCAGTTGAGCATCCGTCACGACATCGGACATGTCGTTGATCGGTCCGCACGGCACCCCCTCGGCGCGAAGCCGTTCGATCCACGCCTGCGCGGAGCGTGTCGCCAGCGTGATTTCCAGTTCTCGCGTCAATGCGTCGATGTGCCGGCGACGCAACGCATTGGTTCGATACAGCGCGTCATTCAGCAGATCCGGCCGCGCCAGCGCATGACACATTTTCGCGAACAGCGCATCGTTGGCGGCGGCGATGACGAGGTAGGCATCCGCCGCGCGAAACGCGCTGAACGGCGCGGCGGACGGGTGGCGCGACCCCTGCGCCTGGGGTACCACGCCGGTAGCCGCGTAGCCGGTCAGCGCATCCTCCAGGATCGCGATCTGACAATCGAGCATCGCGATATCGAGACGACGGCCGCGGCCGGTATGCGCGCGCTCGTACAGCGCGGCGCAAAGCCCGATCGCCAGATACAACCCGGCGGTGATGTCGCCGACCGATACGCCGACCCGCGTCGGAGCGCCTCCCGTCTGGCCGGTGAGGCTCATCAATCCGCTCATGGCCTGCACGACGATATCGTAGGCGGGCCGGTCGCGGTACGGACCGGTCTGGCCGAATCCGGACACGCTGCCGTAGATGAGGCGAGGGTAGCGCGCACGTATCGATTCCCAGTCGAGGCCGAAGCGTTGGAGTATTCCGGGCCGGAAGTTCTCCACCAGCACATCGGCGTCGCGCAGCAACGCGTGGAGGATGTCCCGTTCGGATGCCTGTTCGAGATCGATGGCGATGCTCTCCTTGCCGCAGTTCAGCGCTGTGAAGTACGTCGATTTCCCGCTCTGGAAAGGACCGAAGGCGCGCGCGTCGTCGCCCGTTTCCGGACGCTCCACCTTGATGACGCGGGCGCCGAGCTGGCGAAGGATCATCGTCGCGTACGGACCTGACAGCACGTGCGTCATGTCGACGACGGTGATTCCTTGAAGCAGCGGTTTCAGCTGCGCGGCAGTGCCGGATGTCATGACTGGCTCCTGGATGACTGGGGACGCATTCATCGTAGGCGTGTTCAATTGATCAATAAATATGGATAAATGGATATGTGTGATATGTTTTATTGATCAAATCAACGAGGCCGCCATGCTTGATCTCGACGAAATTCAGAGTTTTGTTTCCGTCGCGACCTGCGGCGGTTTTCGTCGTGCGGCCGAGGTGCTCGGCCGCACCCAGTCGACGGTCAGCCATCATGTGGTCCGGCTGGAGCAGCGCCTCGGGCGCAGGCTGTTCGTGCGCACCACGCGCTCCGTGCGCCTGACCGACGAAGGCGAGCAATTGCTTGCGGACGCTCAGCGCCTGCTCGACGCGGAAGCGAGTCTGCGCGAGCGCCTGACGTCGCAGCCCTTGCAGGGAAGGGTGACGTTCGGCGCGTCGGAAGAGGTGGCCAGTACACGCTTGCCGCCGGTATTCGCCAGTTTTGCCCGAACATATCCCGGCGTGTCGCTCGAAGTGAGAGTCGGGACGAGTGTGGGGTTGATTCGCGCCTGCGACGAGGGCGAGTTGGATCTCGCGGTGATCAAGCGTCCGCCCGGCTCCACCAAAGGGGAAGCCCTATGGCAGGACGCGTTGCTGTGGGTGGCGGCCGATCGCTACCGCGTCAACGATCAAGTGCCGCTGCCGCTGGCTGTGTATCAGCAGGAGGAGTCCATTTCCCGAAAGGCCATCCTCACGGCGATGCGGACCGCCCGACGGGATTTCCGTATCGCCTATACGAGCTATAGTCTGGTCGGCGTGCGCGCGGCCGTGATTGCCGGGTTCGCGATCACAGCGTTACCCGAAAGCGCATTGTGTCCGGGCCTCAGGATCCTCGGCGAAGCGGAGCGATTGCCTCCGCTTGCCGGCCTGACTTATGTCGTCGTACGCCGGGCAAGGCGTTCGCACGGCGGCGCGGTGGATCTGCTGCACGACGCGCTCTTGCAATTGCGGACATGACGCGCCGGGTGGGCCGGGATTTTTCGTCGATCCGCGTACGACGGGCAGGTAAAACCATCGACGGAATCCGGGGCTATCCGTATGTCCTTCGACTGCCGATTCCATCGCTTGCCTCGATCGTCAATCGTGCATGAAAGCCGGCGAACGAGATCGGGATGCGGTGATCGTTGGCGAGCCTCGGCCGTTCTTCGTCAGGCTTGGTCATTCAGGCGGGCATCACGATCCGCATCGGCGAGACGCCCGATTCGCGGTGCGTATCGGGACGGCGAGCCGCAGCCCCGATCAGTCCGCCGGGCCGTCAGCGACCCCGCCCGCTCACAACGCGTCGTCGCCGCTCTTCTTCGAACGCGGCGCGTCGGCCGTGGGAAACGTGCCGTTGCCTCGAGGCCGTTTCGGCTCGATCTTCGTGCGGCGGATCACTTTGCGGAAATCGATCTCGTGCGCGGCCAGCGCGCCGATCAGTGTCGCGATGACCGCGAGGTGGGAGGGCACGGTGCCCTTGCTCGAATAGTTCGTGATCGAGCTTTCGTTCATCCTGATCAGGCGGGCGAATTCCCGCGCGGTCAGCTGGGCCTTTTTCAACTCCTGCTGAAACTCGGCATATGCCATGGCGCACATGTCGCTTCATCTCCGTAGAACAGCGATTGGCTGCGCGGCGGCGCGGCCGGCAAGCGATGCCGGTCGCGCCGCCGTGGCGCTTACATCTTGACCTGGTCGAGGAAGGTCTTCTTGCCGCTCTTGTAGCCGTAGATCGAAATGATCCCGTGCGTCAGGTCGCCCTTCGCGTCGAAGGTCGTCGTGCCGATCACGCCGTCGTATTTCGTCGCGGGCATCGCGGCGAGGATCTTGGCCGGATCGGTGGAGTTCGCGCGCTTCATCGCGTCGACCACGATGTAGACCGCGTCGTACGCGAACGGCGCGTCGAACTTGATGCCCTGGTTGAAGCGCTTCTGGTACTTGGCGACGAATGCGGCGCCGCCCGGCATCTTCTCGAGCGCCGCGCCCGCCTGCGAGCACAGCACGTTGTCGGCGGCCGGGCCGGCCAGCTCGCCCAACTGGTCGGTACACACGCCGTCGCCGGACAGGATCTTCGCGCGCAACCCGAGCTGCCTCGCCTGCTTGGCGAGCGGGCCGCCCGTCGCGTCCATGCCGCCGTACATGATCGCGTCCGGGTTTTCGCCCTTGATCTTGGTCAGGATCGCGCGGAAGTCGACGGCCTTGTCGTTCGTCGCGTCATGCGACAGCACCTTCAGGCCGAGCGCCTTGGCCTTCTTCTCGAACTCGTTCGCGAGGCCCTGGCCGTAAGCGGTCGAATCGTCGACGACGGCGACGCTCTTCACGCCCTTCGACTGCGCGTAGCTGGCGAGCGCCGGACCTTGCTGCGCGTCGGTCGCGACCACGCGGTAGGTGGTCTTGAAGCCTTGCTGCGTGTAGGTCGGGTTGGTGGCCGACGGGGAGATCTGCACGATGCCGGCGTCGCTGTAGATCTTCGACGCGGGGATCGACGTGCCGGAGTTCAAGTGGCCGATGACGGCGACGACCTTGTCGTCCACCAGCTTCTGCGCGACTTGCGTGGCCTGGCGCGGGTCGGCGCCGTCGTCCTGCGCGTCGAACTGCAGCGTGACCTTCTGGCCGCCGATCGTGAGGCCCTTCGCATTGATTTCCTCGACCGCGAGGCGCGCGCCGTTCTCGTTGTCCTTGCCGAGGTGCGAGATGCCGCCCGTCGTCGGTTCAACGCTGCCGATCTTGACGACCTGGTCGGCCATCGCGTTCGACGCGGCCGCGAACGCGGCGGCAGCCAATGCGACGGTGATCAGGGGTTTGCAGCGCATGCCGACAATGCTTCGTTCCATCTGCCATCTCCGAATTGAATGATATTTCTATTGACGTCCCGGTCGGCCGGCCGCTTTGAGGGGCGATCGGGCTGACTGGACGAGTCTCCATCACCCGTGAAGGGTTTCGCCTGCAGGCCGCCGGACGTTGCGCGGCCCGCGCGGGCAGGCGGGCGGCTTCTCCAGACGACATGCAATTGTATGAATATATCCGAACCGGTTTCCGTCCGCTTCGATGAATCGCGTAATCGGGCGTATGCGCCGCGCACTCACGGTCGGGTCTCGCCGTCCGTCGCGCGGGCGGGGCCCCGGGTTCGTTGTCGGTTCCGTGATCGATTGAACTGATTATTCGACCGGTCACCGGCCGGTGACCATGGACAGTCCGGTGCGATCAGTTGAGAACTGTCCGGTCGGTTTGGCTGCACACTTTGCCGGCGCGATCGCGAATGCGATCCCGCGCGGAGCGGGCGAAGCGGCCGGACTTGCTTCGACATGCAACTAACGGTCGATGCGGACGACACCTGCGAATGGCCGGCGTTCAGGCCGGCGACGAGGCTTCCCGTCTTGCAGGTGTCGGGGGCGACTCGGGCTTGACCACTGCGGCATCCGCCGGGCGGCCTCGCCATCGGGCGCAACAGCGGCACCGCGACCGAGCGCGCCATGCGATGGGCCACGCGGGCCATCGCCGGCGGGCCGTCTCGAGCCGCGCCGATGCCCGGCCGCCCGCCGGGCGGCGCCTTCGGCAAGGCGATCACGCTTGCGGCCGCCGGCGCCGCATCGAGGCCGCTCAATTCGCCCCGCGTGCCAAGCCGGAATCACCGGCGCCGGCCGCCGGCGCTCCGTGCCTGCCTTCATCGGCGCCGTTATTGCTTCACGGCGTTCTTGATCATCTCGATGACTTGCTGCATGAATTTGTTGAGCGTCTCCGCGATCATCATTTTCTGGCTCGCCTGGCTGATGGCGTGCTGCATCGCGATGGCCTGGTCGGTGGTGTGGTGAATGTCCTGGGCGCTCGGCAAATCGGACGCGGCCAGGGTATGAGACAGCGAACCCGCGCCGTGCGCGGCGTGGGTAGCGTTCGTCGCCTGCGTGGCGCTCGTGGCGGCGGGCGCGTGCGATTCCGTCTGGTGCACGGCGGCGGCATCGGTCTGGGCGGCGCCGGTCTGGACGGGGGCGGCTTCGGCGTGCGAGGCCGCCGCGTTGGGCGGCGGTGCCGTCTGCGCCTGGGATGCCGGTTTGTCGTGCAGGGCAGCGGCGCTGTCGGATGCGCTCGGCGCCGCGCTCGCGGCGGGCTTCGCGGCAGCGGCGCTTTCCTTCGATGTCGACGCGGGCGGCGTCGCGGCGGCGGAGGCGGCCGGCTGGCGTTCGGGCAGCTTCGCGCGCCGTATCGCGTTGTGCCGCCGCAGTGCCGGCGCCTGTTTGGGCGCCGTGCCGGTATCCGCCATCAATTTTCCCAGCCCGGCGCGGTCCGCCGCGGGCTGTTTCGATGTCGTGCCGCGTGCGCGCGGGCTCGGTTGTGCGTCCTGGGTGCCGCGCGAATAGGGATGGGAATGCGCCCCGGTGACGCCGGGATTGGAAGTAATTTTCGGCACGATGATGCTCCTCGAAGAATGGCAAACCCATGAATGCCTCGCGGAGCGGATGAACCGCCGGCGATGCCGAGCACTGTACGTCGATGAGGCGCCGCGGCAGGCGGCGACCCGAAGCATTGGAGCCGCATGCGAACGCCGCCGCGTCGAGCGGCGGGCAGTCCGCCGAAAACCGTTTCGACGCGCATCCGGACGGACATCCGGACGGACATCCGGAGCGGGCGCGCGTCAGCGCTTGCTCGAATCGCGCGAGCGGCGGGGCGGGCGTTTCCGGAGGCCGACGAGTGTCGGCGTCGACGTCCCGGCGTTTCTCGACGGGCAGCCCGTGGATGCGCCGCGTTCGCGCGCATCGCCGTGCCTTCGCGCTTGGCCGGGCGCGGCGCGCGGCGCGCGTCGACAATCGGCGCGGATCTTTCCCGACCGGAGTCGCCCATGACCGCCTTGTGCCCCCCCGCCCTGATCGAAACCGACCGCCTGCGCATGCGGCCGCTATCGGAGGCCGACGCAGACGAAGTGTTCGATGCGCTGTTCGGCGACGCCGAGACGACGCGCGATCTGCGCTGGCCGATGCATCGGAGCGTCGACGAGTCACGCGCCAGCATGCGCCGTCTCGTCGAAGGGTGGCGCAGCGGGACGTTCTTCTGCTGGGGCCTGTTCGAGAAAACCGACGGGCGGCTGATCGGCACGCTGGAGCTGCACGGCGATCTGCCGCGCGTCGAGATCGGGTTGCTGACGAGTTTCGCGCCGGGGCGAGTGCGTACCCGTGCATGGTCGGAGATGTTGCACAAGTTTCTCGCGTGGCTGATCGCGCAGCCCGGCGTCTACCGGATCGAGGCGTTCTGCTCGGTGACGGGCAAGGCCGCCCCGCTGATGCCGCATTTCGGCTTCATGTGCGAGGGGACCGTGAAGAACTACGAGGCGCGGCCGAATCGCGGGATGAGCGCGGGCGACAGCTATCTGTTCGCGATCACGAAAGCGCCGCGAGCCCTGGCCGACATCCGGGCGGACGAGGCGGCGGCGTCGCGGGAAGCGGCGTAGAGCATGCCGCGAGGGCCGTCGCGATACCCGCGCGGCGGCGGACCCGGCCGACTTGGGTTCGCCGCGGTCGGCTCGACTGAAAGCCGGTTGCCGGAGCGATAGGACGGCACGCCACCGCTTTGACCGCGCGCGCTTGCCGCCCGGGCGGATGCGCAACGCGTCGCCGCCGGGATGCGCGTCTCGTCGATGCGTCGATCCGAATCTGAACCGAGACACGCAAGGCGATAGCGCGGTGCGCGTCGCGCAAGCGAGCCGGCGAAGGCGTGCAGGTGCGAACGCATCGACGCGCAAGGGTTGTCGTGCCCGCACCGCAGGTCGCGGACGGCGGCCCGATCCTTCACGCATGCCCGCCGGTCTGCAGATACCGGGTCCACTGATAGCGGTCGAGCCGGAGCAGTTGCGCGATGCGCGTGGCGACGGCGCCATCGTAGTGATCGTCGGCGAGCGGCGACGTCGCATCCACTTTCAGGAAGCGCGCCACGAGCGTGGTCGACGCCGGATCGCCGCAGAGCAGCACCATCTGCGCGTAGCGCCGCCACTCGTCGTCGTCGAGGGAGTAGAGACACCAGCCCTGCAGCGCGGTACACAGCGGCGTGCCGCGCTCCTGCTCCTCCAGCGTGCGCAGGATATGCAGCGCGCCGATCCAGTCGCGCCGGCTGATGCGCAGCCGCACGTCGCATAGATCCACCGCGACGCTGCGCGGCTGCAGCACGCGCAGCGCGAGCAGCAGTTCATCCAGGTCGGCATGCGCGCTCGCGCGCAGCCCGGCCGAGAAGGCGGAGAGCAGCACGCGCAGCGCCGCCGCGTTGCACGGTTTGATCGCCATGTCGATGCTATGCAATGAAGAGAAGAGATCCGGCAACGATGATCGCCGTCCCGCGCATCGGCCTTGCGAGCGCGTGCGAAGCGGCGTTGCGCGCGACGAAGCGCGGGGCGGCGCCTCGCGCGCGCGAGCGGATCGGTTCGGCCGCCGCGACCTTGCTTCGCCCCGTTCGCCGCGGGCGCGCGCGCGCTGCCTAATCTTGTCGGCGAGCCGGCGGTGCGGGTGGGCCGCGCGGGTTCATTCTTCCTTTTTCTCACTCCGTGGAGAGACGATCATGAGCATCAACCGCATCTCGTCGCAGACCCTCAATCCTGCGCAAACCCAGAACACC
The DNA here is from genome assembly GCF_034721475.1 of Burkholderia alba. Classification (NCBI taxonomy): domain Bacteria; kingdom Pseudomonadati; phylum Pseudomonadota; class Betaproteobacteria; order Burkholderiales; family Burkholderiaceae; genus Burkholderia; species Burkholderia alba. The sequence continues at coordinate 155,950 of NZ_JAWJWL010000001.1, forward strand.
CAGTCGTCGCAAGGCAGCCGCGACGCGAAAATCGAGCAACTGCTCGAGGAGATCGAACAGCTGCTGATGGGCGACGACGGCGGCGACGATTCGAGCATCGGCGGCAACGGCAACACCAATGGCAACAGTAGCGGCAACGTCAACGGCAACACCCCCCCGCTCGCCGGCAAGACGCAGGAACCCAGCTCCGCACCCACGGGCGGCGCGCCGGGCCAGGGCCTGCACGACATCAAGCTGAACACGAAGGCGGGCGGCGAAGCCCTGCACTTGAAGGAAGACTCGCAGGGCAACCTGTACAACGGCAGCGGCAATTCGGTCGGCGTCATCGACAAGAACGGCAACGTTACGCTCAACTCCGGCGCGACCAAGGAGCGCGAGCGCCTCGAGACCGGCAACAAGTCGTTCATGGGCATGCCGATCGGCGGCGGCCCGTCGGGCAAGGAAGGCGCGGGCGGCAACGTGGAGTACTCGGCCAACGACGTGACCGTGAGCGCGGGCGACCTGGACCAGAAGGCGGACTTCTGACGGCAAGCCCTGGACGGCCCGGCGGCACTGGACAAGCGGTTTCGAATCGGTACACACTGCGCGCTCGCGCCGCCGTGCCGCGGTCTGCCGAATCAGTCGCCGAACCTTTCGCCCGCCGGAGTCGAACTTGAGTGTGCCGCATGGGGCCGATGCCCGCCGTTTCCAGATCATGCAGGAACACCAGGCGTGGGGGACGCTCGCGCTCGACCGGGACGGCGCGATCGTTGCCGCCACCGCGCGCGCGCAGGCGCTGCTGGGCCGCGCGCTGCCCGCCGGGCTGCCGTTGCGGACCGTGCTGGGCGATGCGGCGGGCGCCGACGCGGCCGGGCTGTTCGAACTGCTCGGGCAAGGCTTCGAATTCAGCACCGGGCGCGCCGTGCTGTGGCTGACGCTGCAGCCGGTCGCGAACGATCCCGAGATCGCGGCCACGGTTTCCGTCGCCGATGTGTCGCCGCTGCGCCGGGCACTCGACGAACGGGTCGCGTCGCTGCGCTTTCTCGCGCACGACCTGCGCTCTCCCCAGAATTCGATCCTCGCGCTCACGCAGCTGCGCGAAGCCGATGCCGATGCGTTCGACGCGTGCGGGGGCCTGGAGCGGATCGCGCAACTCGCGCGGCATGCACTGCTGCTCGGGCAGGATTACCTGGTCGCGTCGGCGGCCGACGATCTGCATCAGCATCACTTCGTGCGCTTCGATCTGCGCAAGATGCTGCGCGATCTCGTGCCGAAGCTGGAAGTCGGCGCGGTCTATCGCGGCGTCGCGCTGCAGCTGTGGCTGGGCGACGCGGAGCCGGTGTGGCTGAGCGGCGCGCGCGTGTTCGTCGCCCGGGCGTTGCAGAACCTGATCGACAACGCGGTGTACGCGTCGCGCCAAGGCGCGCGCGTCGAGCTGCGCATGCGGGTGCTGGATGCGCACGCGGAGGTGTCGATCCGCGATTGGGCGGGCGGCCTGCCGGGCCTCGCGGCCGACGGGCGGATGACGGATTTCGCGCCGCTCGCGAAACGCGGCTCGATGGGTTTCGGCCTCGGGCTGCAACTGGCCGCTCAGGTGGTCGCCGCGCACGCCGGCACGCTGCACGCCGAATCGAACGGGGGCGTCGGCACGGTGTTCGTGATGCGACTGCCGCTGCTGGCGCGCGCCGCCGCACCGGCGATCCCCGACGGCGCGGCGCGCTGGCGATCGAGCGTCGCGCCGGACGGCTGAACGGCTGAACGGCGGAGCGCTTTCTTTTGATGGATTCACGTACTTCATGAACACGATGTCCGAACCGAACATGCAACGCACCGTGCAGCAGCCCAAGCAGATCGTCGTCGTCGAGGACGACCCGGTGCAGCGGACGCTGCTCGTCACCTGGCTCAAGGCCGAGGGCTACCGCGTCGAAGCGTTCGACAACGGACTCGACGCGCGCCGCTTCCTCGGCGACAGCTGGGCCGACCTGCTGGTGCTCGACTGGGATCTGCCCGGCATGACGGGCGAGCGCCTGCTCGGCTGGGTGCGCGGCCGCGCGCGCTCGATCGTGCCGGTGATCTTCCAGACGGTGCACTCGGAGGAGGAGGACATCGTCAAGATCCTCGATGCGGGCGCCGACGATTTTCTGATCAAGCCGCTCGAGAAGCAGACGCTGCTCGCGCGGGTGCGCGCGCTGCTGCGCCGCTTCGCCGCGCTGTCGGTCGACAGCGGGCGGATGCACGTGGGCCGCTACGTCCTGTCGCGCGCCGCGCTGACGGTCTCGGACGGCGAGGCCGCGCACCCGTTCAGCGCGAAGGAATTCGATATTCTCTGGCATCTCGCCGCACACCCCGGCGCGGTCGTGCAGCGCCAGGATCTGCTGCGGCTCGTCTGGGGGTCCGAGGCGCCCGCGCAAACCCGCTCGATCGACATGTACGTGAGCCGCCTGCGCAGCCGGCTGAAGGCGGCGGGCATCGGCTGGTCGGTGCAGGCCGCCTATGCGAGCGGCTACCGACTCAACCTGGGCGCGGAGTCCGATCCGGCGGACGGCGCGCCGTGACGCGGCGCCCGGCCGCGCTGGCGGCGCTCGCGCTGCTCGCACTGGCCGGGCCGGCTGTGGCGGTGCCGCTCGTTTGGCCGCTCGCGCGCTTCGATTACGCGGTGCGCGACGCGAGTGCCGCCGACGCGCTGCGCGCGCTGGCGCGCCGCTCCGGCATCGCGATCGAGGCGGACGAAGGCGCGGCGTGCCGGCTCGGCGTGCAGGATGCCGCGCCGCCGCAGCGGTTCGTCGATTCCGTCGCCGCCGCGTGCGGGCTGGTCGGATACTACGACGGCGCGGTACTGCAACTGGTGCCGCCCGATGCCTTTCGGCACGCGGCCGCGCGGCTCAATTACGCCACCTTGTCCGACCTGCGCGCGACGCTCGCGCGGCAGAAGATCGTCGATCCGCGCTGGCGGCCCGACTACGACGACGCCGCCCGGATCGTTCGTGTCACGGGACCGTCCCGCTATGTCGCGCTGGTGCTGGCCGCCGTGCGCGCGCTCGACCGGGCGGCGCAGGCGCGGGTGCCGGCCGAGACCCGCGCGTTCAAGCTGCGGGCGCGCACGGCGGCCGATCGCGTCGTGGCCGGCGCGACCGGCGATGCGATGCTGCCGGGCGTGGTCACGACCTTGCGGCAGCGGCTCGAGCAGGACGGCGTCGTGTCGCACGCCGCGCCCGACGTGCTCGAATACACGACCGCGCTGCCGGTCGTCGACGCGGACGCCCGCTCGAACACCGTGCTGATTCGCGATCTGCCCGAGCGGCTCGCCCGCGACGCTCGACTGGTCGGGCAACTCGACACGCTGCCGGCGGCGCTGCGGCTCGACGTGTTCGGCGCGACGCTGCAGGGGGCACCGTTCGACGCGGCGGGGCTGCGCTGGCGCGACGCGCCCGGTGCCGCGCCCGGTGCGGCCCCGCTGCGCGTGGCGATTGCCGCGAGCGGCTGCGCGCCGCTGCGCACGCGGCTCGAACAGCTTGCCGCGCACGGCGGCGCGGCGATCGATCTCGACCGTTCGACCTTGACGTCGCCCGACGGCAGCGCGGATTTCGAGCGCCTGCAGCGGAGCTTCGTCGCCACGCGCATGGGCAAGGGCGATACGCCGACGCTCGAAGCCCTTCGCAGCGGCTTCGCGATGCGGATCACGCCGCGCGAGACCGCGCAGGCGAGCCGGATCGCGCTCGACATGCGGATGGTGGAGCGCTGGGCGAGCGGCGACGGCGGCGGCGCGCCGGAGACCGGCTCGCGCGACAGCGCATGGACCGCCACGCTCGCGGCCGGCGAGTGCGCGGTGGTGGCGCTGCCGCCGCCCGCCGCGCGCATGGGGCCGCGGATCGTGCTGGTGGCGTCGCGCATGACGGCGGGGGCCGCGCCGGAACCGGTACGCGCGACGGCGGCCGCCGTTCGTCCGGTGGCCGCGGCGGGCAGCATCGGCCTGCGGATTCAAACCCGGCTGCTCGCCAATTGATGCCAATAATATTCATCATTAAAGGCCCGGCCGGACTTAATTGGAATTAGCCGAAAAAAACCGCCTATTAAATAAGGACCGTTGGTCGATCAATAAGCAGTTCGGCCTGTTTATCTGAATTTTTATTGATTTTAGTTGAATCGGTAAAATCGACTGACAACGCATTTGTGTACTTACCGATTAACAATCGACTGCATCATTTCATGTAGCTCGATGCGATTATAGGTGGCGCGCAACGCGTCCTTCGGCGCGATCCGGTTGCGTGCCGCCAGCGCGGCGAGATCGTCGTTCAGCGAGCGCGACATGTTGTCTTCCCGGCGCCGCATGAAATCGTTCACGAGGTGCAGCTTCGCCGGATCGGCGATCAGCTTCGCCACCTGGTTGTTGTTGTTGAAGAGCAGCTCGCTCGCGAGCACCAGGCTCTCGCCGTCGGCGCTCGGCACGAGGCTCTGGCAGACGATGCCGATCAGCGATTCCGCGAGCGCGACCGCGTGCCGGTCGCGCTGCTCGGCCGGAAAGAACGACAGCAGCTTGTTGAGCGCGCTGACCGCGCTGCCCGTGTGCATCGTCGCGAGCACCAGGTGCCCCGATTCGCCCGCCTGCAGCAGCGTGTCCGCCGTCTCGGCGTCGCGCACCTCGCCCACCATCACCACGTCCGGCTTCTGCCGCAGCGCCTCGCGCAGCCCGTGCGGGAAATTCGGCGTATCGGTCGGCACTTCGCGCTGGGAGATGATGGACTGGCGGCGCTCCAGATAGTATTCGATCGGCTCCTCGATCGTGACGATATGGGTGTTGCGGGTGGTGTTGATGTGCTCCAGCAGCGACGCGATCGTGGTGGTCTTGCCGGACCCGGTCGGCCCGGTGACGAGGATGATGCCCTTCGTGTTGTCGAGCATCGAGCGCACGTAGGCGGGCAGGCCGAGCTGGTCGAGCGGCAGCGGCGAGAGCGGCAGCCGGCGCATCGAGATCACGATCTTGCGGCCGCCGCCCGCCCGGTACACATGGCAGCGCAGCCGGCAGCGCGTGAGCACGAACGGGCGGTCGAGCGTGCCCCGGTGCAGCGCGCTCTCCCAGTGCTCGTCGATCGCGTCGAGCAGCGGCCGCATCTCGTCGAGCAGCGCGGGCTCCTCGCTGGTCTCGATCCAGCCGCGCGGGGTCTTGATCATGACCGGACGGTCCTGCTCGATGTGGATGTCGGTGAACATCTGCTTCAGGTCGATCAGGCCGAGCACTTCACCCGCGAGATCGCGAAGCGGCGCGGCGGCGGCATGCTGATTCATCTGGATTCGATTCGATTGAGCGGCGTATTGCGCGCGCGGCGGGTGGGAAATTGAATAACTTGTTGAATTTTGCACGCCAACTAGCTTTTGTCAAACTGTTCGGGTTATATTTGCCGCGAAATAATGAATTAAATAAAGCATATTCACGCGTAGATCCGACGTGTAAGACCATAGTAATCCAGGGTTCGATGCGGTTATTGCCGACCCATGGAACGGGGCGGTCCTGCACATGGGTCTTCGCGCTTCGGGATGCCGGAGCGCGGCGCGTGCGAATGCGCTCAAGTCACGAGGACATCACCATGCAGGGCGCCAGGGCCGCCGCGATCGTATCGCTTGCGATCGCGTTTTTTGCCACCGATTGCGCGGCGAGCAGCGCGTCGGTCGACTCCAATCCAGTCGAAAGTACCGTCGGCGAGCGCTTCGATCACGCGCCGCTCACGGCGCAATACGCGGACGTGTCGCGTCCGCCGTCGTCCGGGGGGCGGGCCGCGTCGACCGCGGTCGCCACCGTCGAGGCGGACGTCGCCGCGCCGGCCGCGATGCCGCCGTCCCGGCCGATGCCGCCGGCCGCGCCGCTGCCCGCCTGGGACGTGCGCGCATCCGACGGCACGATCCGGGGCGTGCTGACGCGCTGGGCGCACAGCGCCGGCTGGCAATTGGTCTGGGACGCGCCGGTCGATTTCAGCATCGATGCGCAGGCCACGCTGCACGGCTCGTTCGAGGACGTGCTGCAAACGCTGGTGGCCAGCCTGGGCCGTACCTCGACGCCGATCCAGGCGATTCTCTACCGTGGCAATCATGTGTTGCGCGTCGTCGCGCAGGGAGCGGGCTGATGCGCGTCTTCGTTGGCATTTCGTTGTTGGCCGCCGCGCTGCTGAGCGGCTGTACGGGTTTGCGGCAGGCGATCGATCGGGACGTGAAGCACGATTCGAGCGAATCCGCCGCGCTGATCAAACGCGCGTCGGACGGCGACAACCGCGTGCACGGGCTGCCGCCGGTCGTCGTCGACGAAGGACTGTGGGTGTCGGCCGGCGCGGTGAAGCTGCAAAGCGACGAGCGCCTGCCCGCGCTGTTCGACGAAGCGGCGTCGTTCGACCGTTCGGTGTCCTCGCTGTCGGAGTTCGCCGAGCAGATCACGCGGCTCACCCAGATCCCGACCCAGGTGTCCACGAACGCGCTGCAGGCGGCGGCGCGCTCGCAGCAGGGCGGTGCGGGGGACGGCGGCGGGCGCGGCGCGCCCGCGTTCCTCGATGCCGCGGGCGGCAAGTCCGTGCCGCCGCTGCCGCCGGGCATGCCGGCGGGCGCGGGCGGCGGCAAGGCGGCGGGCGGCTCGGACGGCGGCGGCGCCACGTCGTTCGCGGCGGTGCGCATCCTGTACGGCGGCGGCAGCCTGCGCGGCCTGCTCGACGCGGCCTGCGCGCGCTTCGGCGTGTTCTGGAAATATGAGCAAGGCACGATCCGCTTCTTCCATACCGATACCCGCACGTTCCAGGTCAACGCGATTCCCGGCGATTCGTCGCTCAACGCATCGGTCGTGAGCGGCGCGACGAGCGATAGCGGCTCGGGAGGCGCGCAGTCGGGGGGCGGCTCGTCGGGCGCGACCTCCAGCACGCCGGGCATCACCGCGAACAACACGGCGAACACGGCGGTCAATTCCCAGCTGTCGGTGTTCAACGGGCTGCAAAGCGCGATCCAGTCGATGCTGTCGCGCTACGGCAGCTCGGTCGCGTCGCCCGCGACCGGTTCGATCTCGGTGACCGACACGCCCGACGTGCTCGAACGCGTCGCCGCGTTCATGGCGCAGCAGAACCGTTCGCTGTCGCGCCAGGTGCTGCTCAACGTGACCGTGCTGAGCGTGACGCTGTCCTCCGGGGATACGTACGGGATCGACTGGACGCTGGTCTACAAGACCCTGTCCGCGCAATTCGGGATCAAGAACGCGTTCGCGGCGGCCGCGACGGCGGCGACGACGCCCGCCACGCTGTCCGCGTCGGTGCTGAGCCCGACCAGCCGTTTCAACGGCACGTCGCTGATGATCCGCGCGCTGTCGGAACAGGGCCAGGTGCGCCGCAAGACCTCCGCGTCGGTGACGACCCTCAACAACCAGCCGGTGCCCGTGCAGGTTGCGACCCAGGTCGGCTATCTGGCGGCGGTGTCGACCACCAACACGGCGAACGTCGGTTCGTCGACGGCGCTCACGCCGGGCACGGTGACGACGGGCTTCAACATGACGCTGCTGCCGCACGTGCTCGACGACGGCACGGTGATGCTGCAGTTCTCGACCAACATCTCGTCGCTGCTGCGGCTGAAGGAAGTGAAGAGCAGCGACGCGAGGGATGCGATGCGGATCCAGACGCCCGAGATCGACACGCGCAACTTCCTGCAGCGCGTGTCGATGAAGTCGGGCGAGACGCTCGTGATCAGCGGCTACGAAGGCGCGAACGATGCGCTGAACCGGCAGGGCGTGGGCACGCCCGACATGATCGCGCTCGGCGGCGGCTACGACGCGCAGCGCGCCCGCGAGGTGATCGTGATTCTGATCACGCCCGTGACCCAGCGGGGCGGCGTGTGACCGAAGAACGGACGTCCGGCGCGCAGGTGGTGCAGATCGGCCGCCAGCGCTTCGTTTGCGGGCTGTTCTGGCAGTCGCTGTCGCGCCGCAACGAGCTGCGCGCGGAGGCGGTCGAACTGGCGCGCAAGCTGAAATTCGACCTGATGGTGCTGCGGATCGACCGCAGCGTCGCGGCGGCGGGCTACGCGAATACGCGCGACGGCTTCGCGCCCGGCCATCTGTCGCTCGGCGCGATGGTGTCGCGCGCGATCGGGCTCGAAGGCGCGTTCTACAACGGCCGTCGCCAGCCTGCGCCGAACTGGCTCGGCGCATTCGCGCTGCCCGACGGGCGCTGGGCGTACTTCGCGGTGCGCGACCATGCGTTCATGCCGAACGGCGATTGGATCGGCAGCCGCGAGGAAGCGCTCGAACGGCTGCATACCGATTACGCATGGGGCGGCTGGAACGTCGTGATCGGCGAGCCCGAGCTTGAGCGGCAGGGCTTCCAGAATTTTCAGCCGAAGCGGCTCGACGATCTGCTGCCGCGCCGCGGCGGCCGGCCGCGCACCGAACGCTGGTGGGCGCTGCGGCCCATCGAACGGCGGCTGTCGGCGCGCACCCTGCTGATCGCCGCGACGCTCGCGTGCGTCGTGGGCGGCGGCGCGCTGGCGTATTGGCATCACCGCGCGAAGGTCGAGGCGCAAGAGCGCGAGGCGGCGCTCGAGCGCGTGCGCGCCGAGCTGGCCGCGCGGCAGGCGAGCGGCGCGCGCGCCGCGCATCCGTGGGCGGGTCTGCCCGATGCGCTGGCGTTCGCGCAGGCATGCGCGGCGCGCTTCGGCCGGCTCGCGCCGGGCGGCTGGCTGCTCGAGCGCTACGAATGCGTGCCGGATACGGCGCGCTATGCGTGGGCGCGCGGCGAATCGAACGTGCGCTATCTGCTCGCGGCGGAACCCGCCGCCGTCGTCGACACGGACGGCGAGCACGCGACACTCGACACGCCGCTCGCATTGCCCGCCTCGGGCGATACGACGATCGCCGACGATTCGTCTGTCAGGACGCAACTTCTGTCGCGTCTCCAACTGCTGGGCGTGGTCGCTAAACTCGACGTGCTGCCTGCCGAGCTCGGCTCCGGCGCGCCGCTTGCGTTCGCCTGGCACGCCTACCGGTTGAGCGCGAGCCTCGGCGGTCTGACGCCGCCCGACTTCATGCGCGCGATCGCCGTGCCCGGATTGCGCGTGCAGCGCATCGCGTATCAGAACAATCAGTGGACTCTCGAAGGGGTGCTCTATGCGAAATAGCTGTCAGGTTCGATGGATCGGCGCGCTCGGCGCGGTGCTGCTGGCCGGCGCCGCGTGCGCGGCCGAACCCGCGCTGCCCGATGACGGTGGCGACACCGCCGCACGGCTCACCCGGCTGCAAAGCGAGACGCTGCTGCTGCAGGCGCAACTGAAGAAGCTCGAGACGGAGCAGCAGGTGAGCGACCGGAGCGCACAGCTCGCGCGCTCGCGCGGCGGCGCATCGGCCGGGCAACTGGCGGTGACCGCGATCGAGGGCGTCGGCCGGCGCGCGTTCGCGACGATGCGGATGAGCGGCGGCGCCGAGTTCGAGGTGCAGCGCGGTGACGCACTGCCGGACGGCGGCCGCGTGGTGGCGATCGAGCCGCGCGCGGTGGTCGTCGCGAACGGCGGCCGGACCTACCGGCTGACGACGGCGTCGAGCGCGGCGGCCGCGTTCAGCGGCAATCCGCCCCTGCCGCGCGATGCGGTGCCGATGTTGCCGACCTTGCCCGCGAGCGGATCATGAGCCAGCCGACCCCCCTGTCGCCGGAAGGCGACGCCGTCCGGCCCCGCGATCCGCGCGCCGTCAGCGAGGCGGGCGATTTCGCGGCCAGCGTCGAGGAACGCAAGTTCGTCTGCCTGCTGGACGATGGCCGTCTGCTGATCGCCGACGGCCACGAGATGAATCCGTTCGTGCTGTCGTATCGCGCGCGGCTCGACCGGATGGGCCGACCCTACCGGCTCGCGCCCGCGACCATGCTGCAGGTGCGCGACGCGTACCGGCAGGGCATGTCGGGCGGCGGCGAGCGGCTCGACCACACGGTGATGCAGGTGCTGGCCAAGGAACTGATCGGCCGCGCCTGCCGCGAGCGCGCGTCGGATATCCATGTGCGCGTGCACCGTTTCAGCACCGAGGTGTTTTTCCGGATCCACAACGAACTGACGCGCGTCAACGAGCACACCCGCGAACACGGCGAGCGGCTGCTGGCGACGCTGTACGGCGCGATGACAACCGTCTCGGACAACAGCTACCGGCCGAGCGAGCGGCAGGACGCGAGCATCGGCGATCGCGACAAGCTGCCGGATGCGCTATACGGCGTCCGGATCGCGACGACGCCGACGAGCGACGGCAGCCTGATGGTGCTGCGGCTGCTGTACAACGACGCGGGCGATTCGACCGATCTCGCGGCGCTCGGCTTCGCGCCGGAGCATGTCGCGGCGTTCGACGCGCTGCGCGCGCAGCCGCACGGGATGAACATCATCAGCGGGCCGACCGGCTCCGGCAAGTCGACCACGCTGCAGCGCATGCTGGCCGCGCAGATCGACGAGTCGCACGGCAGCCTGCACGTGATCACGGTCGAGGATCCGATCGAATATCCGATCGACGGCGCGGTGCAGACGCCCGTCGCGAACGCGCCGACCGAGGAGGCGCGCGGGGCGGCGTTCACGGCGGCGATCACCAATGCGATGCGGCTCGATCCGGACACGATCATGATCGGCGAGATCCGCGACCGCGCGTCGGGGCAGACCGCGCTGCGCGCGTCGATGACGGGCCACCAGGTGTGGACGACCGTGCACGCGAACAGCGCGCTCGCGATCGCCGACCGGCTGATCGATCTCGGCCTGCCGGCGCGGATGGTCACCGACCATACGGTGATCTCCGGGCTGATCAGCCAGCGTCTCGTGAAACTGCTGTGCCCGCACTGCAAGCGCCGGCTAGCCGATCACGCCGACGCCGTCGATCCCGGGCTGCTCGCGCGGCTGCGCCATGCGCTCGACGGCCGCTTGCACGACGTCTGCATCGCGGGCGAGGGCTGCGCGCACTGCCGCGAGCTAGGCACGGTCGGCCGCACGGTGGTCGCGGAGGTGATCCTGCCCGATGCGCGCCTGTTCGAGTACCTGCGCGACGGCGACAAGGCCGGCGCGATCGAATACTGGACCCGCACGCTCGGCGGCGTGACGCTGGCCGAGCACGCGCTGCGCAAGGTCGCGGCGGGGCTGGTCGACCCGCGCGGCGTCGAGCGGGTGGTCGGCCCGCTCGCGCAGGCGGTGGGCGAGGCGAGGCAGCAGCTGTCGCTGGTCGGATTCAGTTATGGCACTTGAGCTGAACCGTCGCTGGGCGAAGTTTTCGCTGAACGCGGACGAACGGCTGCGCCTCTATCGCAAGATCGCGAAGATGCTCGGCAACGGGCTGCCGCTGCTGAAAGTGCTGGAAGAACTCGAATGGCGCGCGTCGCGCGAGGGCCGCAAGCCGAACGAGCCGCTCGCGATCGTGCTGTCCGACTGGCGCTTCGCGGTGCAGAACGGCCAGATGCTGTCCGAGGCGATGCACGCCTGGGTGCCCGCGACCGAACAGATGATCGTGTCGGCGGGCGAGCAGGCGGGGCGCGTCGAGGCCGCGCTGGTGTCGGTGACCGACATCGTGCTGTCGGCCCGCCGGATCCGCCGCGCGATCTCGGGCGGGGTCGCGTACCCGGTCGGGCTGCTCGTGATGATGCTCGGCTACCTGTACCTGTTCGGCACGCGGGTGATTCCGAAATTCGCGCTGATCGCCGACCCGGAGCATTGGCACGGCGCGGCGCGCTCGCTGTACGTGATGTCGCTGTTCGTGCAGAGCTGGATGCTGCTGGTGGTCGCGGTGCTGGCGGCGTTCGGCGCGGCGCTCGCGCTGTCGCTGCCGCGCTGGCGCGGCCCGCTGCGGATCTATGCGGACCGCGTGCCGCCGTATTCGATTTACCGCCTCGTCGCGGGCAGCGGTTTTCTGATCGCGTTCGCCGCGCTGCAGGGCGCCGGCGTGACGGTCGAGCGGGCGCTGCTGAAGATCGGCGCGATCTCGGGGCCGTGGCTGCGCGAGCGGATCGACGACACGCTGCTCGGCGTGAAGTCGGGCCTCAACGCCGGCGAGGCGCTGCATCACACCGGCTATCAGTTTCCGTCGCGCGAGATCGTCGAGGATCTGTGCATCTACGCCGAGTACGGCGGCTTCGACAACGCGCTCAAGACGCTCGCGGACGAGTGGCTGGACGAGGGGGTCGCCCGGATCGCCGCGCAGATGCGCGTGCTGAACGGCGTCGCGATCGTGGTGATGGCGATCGTGATCGGTTGGCTCGTGACGGGTTTTTTCGGAATTCAGCAGGAAATCGCCGCGATGACGCGCGCGATGCATTGACGTTGCCTACCTTCAATAACAGCACCAGGAGAACCACCGTGAAACCACTTGGCATGCCCGCCGCCTACCGGCACGAACCGGCTTTCTGCCGCCGTCACCACAAGCAGCGCGGCGCGTCGCTGCTGGAAAGCATCGCGTATCTGGGGGTCGCGGCGATCGTGATCGTCGGCGCGATCGCGTTGCTCGGCTCCGCGTTCTCGAGCGCGAATACCAACCGGCTGACGCAGGAACTCAACGCGATCCAGACGGGAACGCGCAAGCTTTACATGGGACAGATGAACAACTACGGGGCCGGCGACATGAATCCGAACCTGATCGCGGCCAAGGTGTTCCCCGGAACGCTGACGCCGGCCGACAAGGGCGCGGTTTCAAATACGTGGGGCGGGACGGTCAAGGTGACCGGCACGGGTCAAACCTTCACGGTTGCCTATACGCAGGTGCCGAAGGAAGTGTGCATCAATACGCTGACCGCGGGCGGTAACTGGAAGTCGGCAATGTTGGACGGCAAGAATGAAATGCCGTATCCCATCTCGCCCGACACGGCGACGGCGAACTGCACGGACAACGCGACCATTACCTGGAAGTCGAACTGACGCGGCCCGCGCCGCCGGCCTAGTCGCATCCGCCCTCATGTACGCCCTCGCCATTACCCTGATCCTCGCGTCGGCCGCCGCCGTCTACGCCACGCTGTCCGGCGGGGGCGCGTCCGCGCTGCCGCCGCCGCAGGCCGCGCAGGCGCTGGCCGAAAACCTCTCCGTGTACCGGCAGGCAACGCTCGACTACGCGCGCCAGAACCCCGGCACGCACGGGCCGGTGACCGCCGCGCAGCTGCAACCCTGGTTTCCGGCCTGGTACCGGAGCGCGAATCCGCTCTGGCGCAACTACGTGTCGGACGGCACCGTGGTCACCTATGCGGCGGCGCGGCCGGTCGTCAACATCGTCGGCGAGATCGAAACGCTCGCGCAGGGTTCGCTGTTCGCGGGGCAGGCGTATCGCGGCGCGGTCGTGCATTCGGGCTTCGCGGACGGACGGCTGCCGGCGAACGGCGTGCCGTTGCCGGCCGGCGTGACCATCGCCGACGGCCTGCCGGTCTGGATGGGACGGGCGTACTGATGGCATACGGACCGATTCGCCGCCGAGCGCGCGGCTTCGCGTTGATCGAAATACTCGGCGCGCTGGCGATCGCGGCGCTGATGCTGGCCGGCATCGCCGCGATGATGAACACGTCGATCGAGGACGTGCGCGCGCAGCAGGCCGCGCAATACCAGGCGCAGGTGACGGCGGCGGCCGCCCGCGCGCTGAAGCGCGACTACGACGCATGGATGCAGAAGGCCAATACGCAGCAGCCGGTCGTGATGACGCTCGATGACCTGAGGGGCAGCAACGATCTGTCGGCGACGCTGCGCCCGCTGAACGCGTATGCGCAAGGCACCTGCGTGCTGATCAAGAAAACCGCGAACGCGCAGGGGCTCGACGCGCTCGTCGTGACGACGGGCGGCGAGGCGATCAAGGACGTGGAGCTGGGGCCGATCGCGGCGGGGTCCGGGCCGGGCGGCGGCTCGGTCACGGCGGCCTATCCCGCGGAGGCGCGCGGCGCCTACGACAACTGGCGCATGGCGCTGGACGCCTACATGGGCGGCGCGACGCCCGACAAGTGCGCCCGGCCGGGCCCGGGCCACCTCGCCAACGAAATCTTCTTCAACGGCCCCGGCCAGCAGATCAACAGCGACTACCTGTACCGGGTCGGCGTCAACGGCCATCCGGAGGCGAACGCGATGCAGGTGCCGGTCTGGCTCACGCACACCTTCGTCAACGGCAGCGCGGACGCGGCCAACTGCGGCACGAACGGCAATTACGCGAACGGCAAGGTCGCGGCCGACGGCGCCGGTAACGTGCTGAGCTGCAAGGCGGGCTACTGGCGCAACGTGGGCGGGCACTGGAAGGATCCGGTCGCCACGGCCTACCAGCTGCCCAACGACAACACCAATGAACAGGGCGACGTGCGGCTCACGCTCGACACGTTTCGCGCATATGCGTGGACAGGCAACGGCTGGCAGGCGCTCGCCGTGGACAAGGACGGCAACATGATCGTGCCCGGCATCGTCGCGGCGAACCGGCTGGAGATCACCGGCACCGTGGTGGTGAACAGCCGGTGCTCGCCGGACCCGGCCCGGCCGGGCGCCGGCCAGGTGTCGATGGGCGCGGACGGCCAGCTGCTGACCTGCCAGAACGGCAAGTGGCTGCCGCAATCGGGCATCAAGGTCGGCGACACCGACATCGGCTGCGAGATCATCATGGCGACGCCGGGCGCCAACGACTTCAATTGCGCCCGCACCTATTACGGCCCCTACCACGGCGGCGCGGTCGGCCATTCGAGCGACGGCACCTACACGTACAACATCGAACGCCAGGTGAAGCTCGACAACAACGGCCTGATTTCGGTGAGCGCGTACATGCACATGAGTTACGCGAACTGCAACAAGACGGGCTGGGAAGGGCAGATGCGGCTGATGGTCGACATCGTCGACCTCCAGAGCGGCAACAGCATCGCGCACGGCGAGGCGCAATCGACCAAGCTCAGGGACGACGCGTCGACGATCAACGTCACGCTGAACCAGGCCGCCGAACCGCGCGGCGGCTACAAGGTGGTGCTGTCGAGCAACTGGGCGACCTACGACCGCGATGCGACGCCCTGGACGTCCAACTACTGCAACAGCACGCAAACCTTCCTGCAGACGCCGCTCGTCACCGGGTGGACCGTCAATTCGTTCTATTGAACGGACCTTCGCCACGCGCGGCACCCGCCGCGCCCGGCTGAGGTCTACTGCATGGGTCTCCTTTTCACGGTGCGCGACGGCCCAGCGGCCGCCCGCCCCTTCCGGACGGACCCATGAAGGCCAAGATTCCCGTTTTGCTGTCGTTGTTGCTGTTGTGCTCGTTCGCGGGCGCCCCCGCCGATGCCGCGCCGGTGCGCTGGCGCAGCCCCGAGATCCAGTATTCGGCGGAGGGCAAGGACGTGAAGGACGTGCTGCGCGACCTGGCCGCGAGCCAGAACGTCGCGGCCAACATCGCGTCCGGCGTGAGCGGCGTCGTGAGCGGCAAGATGAAGATGTCGCCGCAGAAATTCCTCGACACGCTCGCCGCGTCGTTCGGCTTCGTCTGGTATTTCGACGGCACGGTGCTGTACGTGACGCCCGCGAGCGACATGAAGAGCACGCTGCTCAAGCTCGATCACGCGAATACCGGCGACCTGCGCGACCTGCTCGAACAGATGAAGGTCGCCGATCCGCGCTACCCGATCGTCTACAGCGCGCAGCAGCGCACCGCGCTGGTCGCGGGGCCGCCGCGCTATGTCGAGCTGGTGGCGAGCGTCGCCGCGCGCCTCGACGAGAACTCGGCGCGCACCGGCGGCACCACGATCCGCGTGTTCTCGCTGAAGCACGCATGGGCCGCCGACCGCGACGTGAACGTCGACGGCAAGACCGTATCGATGCCGGGCGTCGCGGCGCTGCTCAACCGGATGTATCACCCGGGCAGCGGCAAACCCGGCTCGCAGACGACCGTGGGCCGCCCGATCAACCGCGCCGCGCCGATGACCGATCTCGGCGGCGGCCAGGGCGGCAGCGGTGGCAGCGGCGGCACGGCGCCGTTGCCGCCGCTGCCGCCCTACCTGCAGACCGGCCAGCCGGGCGCGGGCGGCGGGGGAACGGGCGCGCCGGGCGGGCTGGGCGCCGCGCTGTCGAGCCCGGGCGGGATGCGCGCGCCGGGCGCGCCCGGCGATGCGCCGGCCGGCGTGCAGGCCGACGGCGCCGATGCGAACGAACTCCCGGTGATCCAGGCCGATCCGCGCACCAACTCGATCCTCGTGCGCGACGCGCCCGAGCGCATGTCCCAGTACCCGGACCTGATCGCGCTGCTCGACGTGAAGCCCCGGCTGATCGAGATCGAGGCGCACATCATCGAGATCGACGAGGGCGCGTTGAAGCAGCTCGGCGTCGACTGGCGCGCGCACAACAGCCACCTCGACATCCAGACGGGCACCGGGCAGACCCTGCAGAATTCCTACGCGAACGGCTCGTTGAATCCGACCTTCGGATCGATTTCGCTATCGGGCAACGGCGATTCCGGCAGTGCGCTGGCGACGCCGATGGGGCTGTCGCTGACGGCGGTGCTGGGTGACGCGGGGCGCTATCTGCTGACGCGGATCAACGCGCTGGAATCGACCAATCAGGCGCGGACCGATGCCAGCCCGAAGGTCACGACGCTCGACAACATCGAGGCCGTGATGGACAACAAGACGCAGTTCTTCGTGCGGGTCGCGGGCTACACATCGGCCGATCTGTACAGCATCTCGACGGGCGTGTCGCTGCGCGTGCTGCCGATGGTGATCGAGGAGGGCGGGCGCACGCAGATCAAGCTCGACGTGCGGATCGTCGACGGCGAACTCTCGTCGCGGTCGGTCGACAACATCCCGGTGATCGTGTCGAACGAAATCAGCACGCAGGCGTTCATCGAACAGGGCCAGGCGCTGCTGATCGCGGGGTACAAGGTGGATTCGCGTTCCAGCATGCTGTCGGGCGTGCCGCTGCTGTCGAAGCTGCCGTTCCTGGGCGCGCTGTTTCGCTCGACGGACAAGAAGGATAGCCACACGGAGCGGCTGTTCCTGGTGTCGCCGCGGGTGATCGAGCCGTGAGAAAGCCCGGCATGAAGGCTCGGGCGCCGCGTGCATGCGGCGGACGGCACCCGAATCCTGTGCGTTACGCGGCGGGCTTCGTGTAGTCCGCCCCGAACCACTTCACCGACAGCTTCGCCAGCGTGCCGTCCTGCCGCAGCGCATTCAGCGCGCCTTCGAGTGCCGCCCCGAACTTCGGATTGCCCTTGTGGTACGGAATGCCCATCTGCGTCTCGCCGCCCTTCACCGTTGCTCCGGGTTTCAACGGCAGGTTCGAGGTCTTGATGAGGTAAGGCAGCATCAGGCGATCGTCCATGCTCGCGTCGACCCGCTTCGTGGCGACGTCGCGCAGCTTCTCCGGCGCGCCCGGATAGGTGAGCACGGTCACGCCGGGAATCGTCTTCGCGAGATCCGCGAAGTTGGTGCCGAGCGTCACGCCGATCTTTCGGCCGTTCATCGCGCCGGGCGCGCCGTAGTCGTGGTTGTCGTCGGCGCGCTGGATCAGTTGGGCCGCCGAGTACAGGTACGGCTGGCTGAAGTCGATCGCCTCGCGGCGTTGCGGTGTGATCGTGACTTGATTGACGATCACGTCGAACTTGCCCGCCTGCAGCCCCGCGATGATCCCGCTCCACTCGACC
Source organism: Burkholderia alba (assembly GCF_034721475.1). Lineage (NCBI taxonomy): Bacteria > Pseudomonadati > Pseudomonadota > Betaproteobacteria > Burkholderiales > Burkholderiaceae > Burkholderia > Burkholderia alba. Next base: position 173,519 of record NZ_JAWJWL010000001.1, read on the forward strand.
GTGACGAACTGCGGCTTCATGCCCAGCTTCGCCGCGACGGCCTTGGCGACATCGATGTCGAAGCCCTCGAGTTCACCCTTGTCGTTGCGATAGCCGAACGGCGGGTAGGTGCCTTCGATACCGATCTTCAGCACGCCGCTCGATTTGACCGAGTCGAGCACGTCGGCCGCATGTGCGGCGGGCGCGACGAAGTTCAGCGCGGCGGCCGCGACGACGGTGCGCAGCAGGAAGGACAGAGGTTTCATCGCAGTCTCCGGGTGGCGGGTTGTGTCCGGCCGGGACGGGGGAGCGGCGCGCTCGCGCGCGCCCGAACCTTCGGGCCGGCGGACCCGATTCTCGCCGTTTGGCCGGAAGATGGGAACCGGACAAAAATAACCGGCGCGCGCGACGCGGACGAGCCGGCGCGGCGGTGAGGTTTTTCGGGAGCGGCGGCGCGGGACAGACCGGGTGCGCGCGTCGCCCGCGCGCACCCGCAGCACGATCGCGCTACGCGTTGCGCGCGGCGCGGATCTCGGCCAGCGAGCGCCGCTGCGCGCCCGCCGCGTCGAAATTGCCGGCGGCGAGCCATTGCTCGAAGTCGTCGCGGCGGGCGGGCCATTCGCCGTCGACGATCGAGTACCACGCGGTGTCCCGGTTGCGTCCCTTGTAGACGATCGCTTGGCGGAAGATGCCTTCGAACTGGAATCCCAGCCGCGCGGCGCTCTGGCGCGACGGCGCGTTGAGGCTGTCGCATTTCCATTCGTAGCGGCGATAGCCGAGCGTATCGAACGCGTACTTCATCAGCAGGTATTGCGCTTCGGTGGAGCAGGGTGTGCGCTGCAGCAACGGCGAGAACGTGACGGATCCCACTTCGATCACGCCGTTCGCCGGATCGATCCGCATCAGCGCGAGCGTGCCGACCGCCTTGCCCGTGCGATGGTCGATCACCGCGAAATGGAAGGGATCGGCGCTGGCCGCCGCGCTTTGCGCATAGACGCGGTAGCCGGCGGCATCGGCGAACGGGCCGACGCCCATGTAGGTCCAGGCGCGATCGTCGGGCGCTTGCGCGTAGGCGGCGTACAGATCGTCCGCATGGCGGTCCGCGTCGAGCGGCATCAACGTGCAGTAGCGGCCCGCCAGCGTGTCGCGCGCGGGCCTCGGCCGCGGCGTCCAGCCGGCGAGCGGCGTGCCGATGGGTTGATCGTAGGTGTTGGTGGGCATGAGCAATCCTGATGAACAGTGGCACGGGACAACCGCTAAAGATACCGTGCCCTTGGCTCCCCGGGAAGAGCCAGGCGATGCAAACCGGCTGGGGCCATCGAGCCGTTGCGGCGCGCTTACCCCTTGACGGTCACGCACACCGGGTTCGAGCAGAACCCGTCGAGATTCGCTTTCGACTGCCGTCGTTCCGGCACGGTGCCGAGCGGCGTTTGCGCGTCGTCGGCCCGGGCCGCGTGCATATGCCGGTCTCCTGTCGTCCCTCCGCCGGCGTCGCGGCGCCGCCGTCGCCGCAGGCGGACCGCGACAGCGCGGCGGCGAGCGCGAAGCAGAGCGGGGCTCGCATGGCAACGATAAGGACTCGAAAGAAAATCACACCGCCTTCGCTTACAAGACGGCATCGGTGTTATCCGGCGGTAAGGCGCGCGATGCCGACGCGCATCGCCTACCAGATCTGGTAGATAGCGAACCCGTGGAAGCGACCTAATCTATTACACAGACCAGATCACGATACGCAAAGCGTTCCGCTCCGACGGCGGGACGCACGGGGCTCACTTGATTCGCCGTTGTCGCCGCATGGCGCGCCGATCTGTCCGCGATGGGCCAGTCGCGGTATCGCGCGCGGTGTGGGCCGCGCGTTTCCCCGAGCGGGCCGACACCGGCCCATGACTGTTTTTCGCAACGCGCGACGCCGCGCGCGGCGTCGGCATGGCCGCCGCCGTCCACGGGGATCGCCGGGCCGTCAACCGCCGTTCCTGTCCAACGAGGAAAACCATGAGTCAAGCCGAATCCCATCCGGCGCCGCCCTACGGCGTCGCGATTCACCAGGCCATCTCCGAGGGCGATCTGGCGCGGATGAAAGCGCTCCGCACGCAGGCGCGCTCGCTGCTGAGCGAGCAAGGCAACCTCGCCGTCGCGCTCGAGCTGCTCGAAGTCGAAATCGCCAGGCTCGAATCGTAGTCGCCGTCGCTTCCACGCTGTTTTTACCGTTCCGTTGTCGCTCGACAACTCGACCCCCAGGAGACACACATGTCCGAAGATCTGCGCGTTGGTCTGTTCCCGGTTCGCTACACCGTCGGCACCGGCGCACCCGGCGCGCCGCAACTCAAGCTGAACCTGCTCGTCTTTGCGCCGGAGAGCAGCGTCGCCGGCACCGCGGCGGTCACGCAGGTGGTGAGCCCTCCGTCCGTCGAGTTCCACGCGGACGTCTGGGGCACCTATCTCCGCGGCCACGGCCCCGCGCCGGGCGGCACGGTCGTGCACGTCTCGCTGACAGGCAACGACGGCGGCCCGCATTCCAATTCGATCCTGACCTTCCACGCGGAACTGCTGCTGGCCGCCGACGGACGCACGGGCGTCGGCACGTATCGCTATTTCTACGACGGCAGCTGGCGCGTCGTCGAGCACGTGCCGGTCAAGATCGATCCGGAGCTGGTGCCGTTCGAACCGGGCCCGGTCATCGACCCGGGTACCGGCCCGGTGCCGCTGTACGGCGTCGGCCTGCAGGCCGCGGCCGCGTCCGGCAGTCTCTCGCACATGCAGACGCTCGCCGCGTATGCCCGCCAGCAACTGTCGAGCCGCGACGAGATCGCGGCCGGACTGGACGCGCTCAAGGCGGAAATCAGCAAGCTCGAAGGCCGGCACTGAGCCGTCCCGCGATACCTCGTCGTCAATCATTCCTTCTCGCGGAGTTATCGTCATGACCATCGGTCTCTTTCACGTTCAATATCGCGTCGCAGTGCCCAATCTGCTGGGTCCGGTCCTGTACCTGAACCTGCTCGTCAACACGCCGGACAAATCCGTCTCCGGGTTCTCGGTCATCACCCAGGCGCTGGCGCTGCCGCCGATCCGCGGGCGCGTCTGGGGGCGCTACGCCGAGCTGAAGCCGGATCACGCGGCCGAGTCGCTGATCACGCTGTCGCTCCACGGCACCCCGGCCGGCCCCGTCAGCGCGCAGGTGGAAGTGCTGGAGTTCCACGGCCTGCTGAAACCCGACTGGCAGTCCGGCACGGCGCACTACCGGTTCTTCGAGAACGATCGCTGGCACGCGATCCAGCATGCCGTCGTGACCCGGGATACGTCGCCGATCCCGCACCTGCCGCCGCACGATCATCCCGTGCCGCTGTACGGCGTCGGCCTGCAGGAAGCGCGCGCGTCCGGGGATCTGAGCCGGATGAAGGCGCTCGCGCGGCAGGCCGAGCAGCAGCTTGCCGACCACGACGCGATCTCGGCCGCGCTCGCGAAGCTCGAGACGGAAATCTCGCGGCTGACGGCGCGCCGCTAAATCGCGACGAACCGCCGCGCGCGGGCCGCGAGGCCGTGCGCGGCGGCCGGCAGTTCGATCGGGAGACCTCGACATGAGCATCACGCAAGCGCGCCCGGCCCGCTATCTGACCGACCGGGACCGTCAACGCCTGGTGCCGGTGCACGCCGTCTGGGAAATCACGCTGGCCTGCGATCTCAAGTGCCTGCATTGCGGTTCCCGGGCCGGCCATCGGCGAACCGGCGAGCTGAACACGGCCGAGTGCCTGGAGGTGATCGACGCGCTCGCGCGGCTCGGCACGCGCGAGGTCTCGCTGATCGGCGGCGAGGCGTATCTGCGCAAGGACTGGACCCAGCTGATCCGCGCGATCCGTGCGCACGGCATGTATTGCGCGATCCAGACGGGCGGCCGCAACCTGACGCCCCGGCGGCTCGCCGAGGCGGTGGAAGCCGGCCTGAACGGCGTCGGCGTGTCGCTCGACGGTCTCGCGCCGCTGCACGACAAGGTGCGCAACGTGCCCGGCGCGTTCGAACGCGCGACGGATACGCTGGCGCGCGCCCGCGCGGCCGGCCTGGCGGTGAGCGTGAACACGCAGATCGGCGCCGCGACGATGCCGGATCTGCCCGCGCTGATGGACACCATCATCGAACTGGGCGCGACGCACTGGCAGATTCAGCTGACGGTCGCCATGGGCAACGCGGTCGACCACGACGAACTGCTGCTGCAGCCTTATCAGCTGGCGGAACTGATGCCGCTGCTCGCGAAGCTGTACACCGACGGCCAGAGCCGCGGCCTGCTGATGACGGTCGGCAACAACATCGGCTATTACGGCCCGTACGAGCATCTGTGGCGCGGCTTCGGCGACGAGCGGGTGCACTGGACCGGATGCTCGGCCGGGCAGTCGGTGATCGCGCTCGAGGCCGACGGCACCGTCAAGGGCTGCCCGTCGCTCGCCACCGTGGGCTTCGCGGGCGGCAACGTGCGCGACCTGTCGCTCGAGGACATCTGGCACGACAGCGAGGCGATCCATTTCGGCCGCCTGCGGTCGGTGGACGATCTGTGGGGGTTCTGCCGGAGCTGCTATTACGCGGACGTGTGCCGGGGCGGCTGCACGTGGACTTCGCATTCGCTGCTCGGCAAGCCGGGCAACAATCCGTACTGTCACTATCGGGTGCTGGAGCTGCGCAAGCAGGGGCTGCGCGAACGGATCGAGAAGGTCCAGGAAGCCGGGCCCGCGTCGTTCGCGGTAGGGCGCTTCGACCTCGTGACCGAGCGTATCGCCGACGGCGAACCGGTCTCGAGCATCGTCCGCTCGGGGCAGGTGATCGAGCTGACCTGGAAGAACAAGGGCAAGCGCGCGCCGGAGGTCGGGCGGATTCCGCCGAGGCTGAATCTGTGCCGGGGCTGCGACGGGTATGTGCAGGCAAGCGAGCAGACGTGCCCGCATTGCGGCGCGGATATCGAGGCGGCGGCGCACGCGTACGAGGCGGATGCGCGGCATCGCCGCGCGCTGATGCGCGACCTGGAACGGATGCTCGGCCTGCCGGCGGGCGATGCGTGATCCGGTCGGGGAAGGCGGGTGACCCTCCTTCCGCCTTCCTGTTTCAAGGAACCACCACGCCCGACTGGTTGCCGTCGCTCACGCCGGATGCCGTGCCGTGCAGCGTGAAGTTCATGCCTTGCGACGCGCCTTCGTTCGCATGCAGATAGAACACCGCGTAATTGGTGTTGACCTGCATCGTCGCGACGTACGGGCCGCCGCTGCGCGGGCCGTCCTGCGTGGCCGAGAACGAGACGATGGGCGGATTCGCGGTGATGGTGACGGCCATCGGCGTCGAGAGGGAGAGCACGCTGTCGAGCTGAACCACCGCGAATTGCGGTGTCGACAGCCCCGCGACGACGGGCGTCTGGTCGGCGGTTGCCGCGAAGAGCAGCTGCGGCGGCGTGAAGTTCATCGTGACCGACGGAAAGACGCAGAAGAAGCCGCAGGTGTCGTTCGCGACCAGCGCGTGCGCGGCGGTCGTCGGATAGTTGGCGGGCGACGGCGGCTGCGGCAGCGGCAGATGACTGGTGCCGCCGGCCGCGGGCGGCGGCGTCAGCTTCGACGTGACGTCGACGTTGTCGTAGGTCAGCGAGAACGCATTGGACGGATCGAAGTTGGTATTGAAGATGACGGTCGCGCTGGTCACGGGCTCGGTCGCCTTGCACGAGCCGGTCCCGTTCGCCGAGATCACCTGGCAGGGGTTCGTGAACGCGACGGGGGCGACGCAGCCCGACGACAGCAACGCGATGGCGGCTAGCAGCGGGGGCAGCAGGCTTTTCATGACGGTCTCCTTCGGGTTGTCGTTGTGTGTGATGCGGCGACGGGTCAAGGCGGCGGTGCGCGATGCGCGCGCGCGGCGCGCGGCGCCGGGAGCGGGACACCGGTGCCCGCCGCCTGGCTGCGGGCGACGATGCGTTCGTGCCAGTTCATCAGCAGCGGCGCGTCGCCCGCGCGGATCGCGGCGAATTCCTGCCGGCACAGCGCGGTGAAGCGCCGGTATCCGTCGTCCCGATAGGCCGGCCACGCATCCGCCAGCCGCTGCTCGTGGACGTTGCACAGCGCGTAGCGCCGGTCGAAGCCGTGCGACACCGGCACCACGGTGCCGTCCGCCTGCAGCACGATCACCTTGAGCAGCGACGCGGGCGAGGCGGTTTCGTCGGCGGCCGGATCCGACGCATAGACGAGATCCGGGCGCGCGGCGATCGTGTCCCGATGCAGCAGGTCGATCTGGATCTGCATGCGGTCCGCGTACTTGCCGGACAGCGCGGCGGCGAGCAGATAGGCGCGGCCCGCGACATCGAACGGCGGCGCGTCGCCGGGCATCGTGTCGGCGGCGCGGCCGCTCAGTTCCAGCGGATGGATCTGCAGCAGCCCCGCCTTCTTGCGCGCGGCATACGCGGCGACCCACATCAGGTGGGCCCACGTATGCTGGGTGAGCGTGTGGATGAAGCCGAACTCGATGCCGGCCCGGCGCACGTTCGCGAGCCCGGCCGCGAGCCGCTGGAACGCGCGCGGCGACCCGCGCATCGCGTTATGCAGCGCGGGCGGGCCGTCGAGGCTCAGCGCCAGCAGATCGACGCGGCCGCGCAGCGCATCGAGATGCTTCGCGTCGAGAAAGAAGCCGTTGCTCGTCACGGTCGTGAGCAGGCGTAGCGATTTCGCGTGGTCGAGCAGTTCCACGAGACCGTCGTAGAGCATCGGTTCGCCGCCCGATACCGACACCACGCGATACCCCATGCGCGCCGCGTCCGACACGGCGTCGCACGCGGTGGCGAGATCCAGCCGCAAGGCGGCGGACGGACCGGAATGCGAGTAGCAATGCCCGCACGACAGATTGCAGCGCAACGAAGGATGGATCTGGATGACCGGCAACTGCCCCGCGCCGTTGCACGCCATGACGCCCCCGGAATGGTGTGGACGGTGTCAGCCTTCGAGCGCGTTCGCCTGCTGGTTCGTCGCGCCCAGTTCCACCGTCACGCCGACCATCTCGACGTTCGGAATGCCGTACGGAAACACGATGACGCCGTGGACGCGCGCCGTCTGCAGCACGACGTTGGACAGGATGGCGCTGAACGCCTTCGGTTCGACCACGGCCTGCACGGTCAAACCGTCGACCACGGGCGGTATGCCGCGCGGAAACACGCGGATGTTCTGGAGTCCGGAGGTATGCAGCCCCGCGACCAGCGTGACCAGTTCGGCGAGATTGTCGTCGTCCAGTCCGCCGAAGCGGAGCGTTTTAAGCAAGGCCTTTTCGAAGGCGCGTGAATCTTCGGGCGTGGCAGCCATGTCGTCCCCCTGGCGTATTCGCTATTTAAACAGCTAGCGAGAAGCTGGATTTGAATCGCCGATTCGGATCGGATCGATGAACAACTTAAACGTATGGATATCGGGCTATCGGCATGGTTATGAGCGTAGGTCTCTAATTTCGGTATTGCAAACTTTTGCGGGAAGGATTTTCCCGCAGTGAAAATCGGTAAAGACACCGATAAGAAATGGTTCGGGAAACGGTTCCGCCCAGGCGGTAAAACGCATGACGACGCGGATCGGCCGAGGGTCGGTCGAGCGGGTCGGATCGGCGCGACGGCGGATACCGACGGCATGCTCGGCCGGCACCGCGACGTGCGTCGGCGCTCGGCCGATCGGGCAACCTGGGCGCGGCGTGGGCGGACCGATGCGCGCACGCGGGTAAAATCGCTGTTTTGCCTGTGCCGGCCGCTCGCCGGGCGAGCCCGGCGCGGATGTTTCCCCCGTATTTTCAAGACTTATGACCGATTCCGATTTGCAACCCGACGACACCGCGATTCACGAAAGCGGCCTGTGGCGCGACGACGGCTGGACCGCGCGCGTGATCAAGAACGAGGACGACGACGGCTGGGCGGTCGAGATGATCAAGGACGGCGAGGCCGAGCCGGCGCTGGTCGGCCCGTGGACGATGGGGCGCGACAAGAAGAATCCGAAGCCGCTCGATTCCGCCGCGTTCCGCACGCTGGTGAAGACCGCATCCGAGGTGTTGCGGCGGCACGAGCAGCAGCGCCACGCGATGCTGCACAAGGCGGTGACGGTGTGGGCGAACGAACAGGAAGTGACCGTGACGCTCGATATCGTGCCGGACGAGGACGACCCTTACGCGGATCTCAAGGCGTTCGCGCCGGACGGCACGCTGCTTGCGCAGGCTCGGGTGTCCGCGGGCTACAAGCTTTCCCAGACGAGCGCGCAGAAATGGATCGCGGCGGATTTCAACCGTCCCGACTAGGCCGCCGGCCCGTCGAGCGTCGATGCCGCGCCGCGCGCGGCTTGATTTGCGTCAGGCAATGGATAAATAAAAATATTGTTGAATTATTTGCCTAAATAATCTTAATCATTCAACGAAATGTAAATCTGCCGTAAATTTCGTAATTGAATTGACGGGAAAGTTTTCGCTGTTATAAATTCGCCCTCTTCTTTTAATAAGAAGAGTGGAAATCATGATAATAACGAGAGTCTCGAGGGCGGCATGCCAATGGGTTGCCGCGTTTGCCGTGCTGGGTGGCGTTTCCGTCGCGGTGGCCGGGCCGGCCCCGGGGCAGGCGCAGCAGGCGAGAATGCCGCGCGCGCCGCAGAACCTGCCGGTGTCGCCGGAACAGTCGGCGTACAACCTGCCGCTCAGCAAGCAGGATCGCGCCGCGCTGCTGCAGCCGTCGCAGCCGCGGCCGGCGAACGCGCGCAGCAAGCGCAGCACCGCCGGCGACGATTGCCGCGACATGAACGCGATCGCGCGCTACCGCGGCGCCGCGCTGGCCGACGCCATCGCGAACCTGCCCGACTACGAATGCCACTACGGCCTGTTCTCGGTCGACAAGCCGCTCGCGACGGTCATCTTCAGCGGAGAGAACGTGCACGCGGTCGCGAGCCGCTTCGTGCAGGAGATCCACGGCTACGACGCGAGCAACCTGGTGCTCGTCAACTTGCTGATCTATCTGCGCGCCGCGTATTACCAATACGACGTGAGCGGGCTCGCCGATCAGGTGCCCGGGTTGGCGGTCGCGCTGCGTCCGTACATCCAGCGCAGCCTCTCGGGCGACGCCTTGTACCGGGAAAACGCGCGCGCGCCCAGCACCGCGAGCGAGCTGATGAAGCTCATCACGAACCTGAAGGACGAGGCGTACTACCTGCCGACGCTCAAGCAGCGCGTCGCGGCGTACACCGCGAGCGCGGCCGACCCGCAGGCGGCAGCGCCGCTGCGTCAGCCGAGCGCGGCGGGCGGTTTCACCGGACTCCTGACGGTTTTCTTCTACGCGCATCAGCGGGCCGACGCGCGCCGCACGCTCGAGAGCGACGCATCGCTGCCGGACACGCTGAACCGCTTCGTCACCGCGAACCGTGCGAGCTTGTCGAACACGAGCGCCGCGTATCAGCTGGCGGACGCGGCGCGTGAAACCTACCGGTTCCTCCGCTATCCGGCGCAACTGCCGCGCGTGAAGCCGATGGTCCGGCAGATGCTCGCGTCGACCAGCATGACGGGGGCCGACAGCGACCTGTGGCTCGCGGCGGCGGAGGCCGTGCAGTACGGCGACCCGGATCACTGCGCGGATTACGGCGTCTGCGACTACAAGAGCAAGCTGACGGCCGCGGTGCTGACGCAGCGGTACGCGTGCAACGCGCAGGTCCGCATCGTCGCGCAGGAGATGACGACGGCGCAGATGCAGTCGGTTTGCGCGGCGGTCGCGCAGCAGGACGCCTACTTCCACCGGATGATGAAGACGGACCGCAAGCCCGTGGCCGGCGACCGCAACGATTCGATCGAACTCGTCGTGTTCGACGACTACGACAACTACCGCAAGTACGCGTCGGTGATCTACGGAATCGGCACGGACAACGGCGGTATGTACCTGGAAGGCGATCCGTCCCGGCCGGGCAATCAGGCCCGCTTCATCGCGCACGAGGCGTCGTGGCTGCGCCCGCAGTTCAAGGTCTGGAACCTGGAACACGAGTTCACCCACTATCTCGACGGCCGCTACGACATGGCCGGCGATTTCGCGGTGAGCACGGCGAAGCCGACCGTGTGGTGGATCGAGGGTGTCGCCGAGTACCTGTCGAGAAAGAACGACAACCCCGAATCGATCGAGGCGGCGCGCAGCGGCGCCTACCGCTTCTCCGACGTGCTCGCGACCCGCTACACGTCGGCCGACTACGTCGCGCGCGCGTACCGCTGGGGCTATATGGCAACGCGCTTCATGTTCGAACGGCATCGCGCCGACGTCGACGCGATCGTCGCGCGCTTTCGCACCGGCGACTACGACGGCTACGCGAACTATGTCGAGGACCTCGCGCCGCGCTACGACCAGGAGTTCGCCGACTGGGCGCGGGTGGCGACCACGGCGGGCGAGCCGCCGCAACCCTGAGCCGGACGGGGCCGCCGCCGGTTCTTGCAGCGCGGCAGAGGGCCCCGTCTAGAAAACCGGTGCGCGCGGGGCGGGGCGGGGTGCTAAGCTTCGGCGAATTCTGTCATTCATCGATGTAACAATCAGGAGACCCGGAGATGAACACGTCGCAGACCTGCCTTTTGATCGTCGCGTTGCTGCCGTTCGTCTGGACGATGTGCGCGAAGTCGCAGAAGGGCTACGACAATCGCACGCCGCGCGCCTATCTGGCGAAGCTGGAAGGCTGGCGCGCCCGCGCGAGCGCCGCGCACCAGAACTCGTGGGAGGCGCTCGCGCTGTTCACGGCGGCGCTCGTCGTCGCGTGGCACAACGGCGCGAATCCGCTGCGGGTCGATCAACTCGCGATCGCGTTCGTCGTGACGCGCGTGCTGCACGGCCTGCTGTATCTGGTGAACTGGGCGGCGCTGCGCTCGCTGGTGTGGTTCGTCGGGCTGATTTGCATCGTCTGGCTGTTCGTCGCGGCGGCTTAAGCGGGGCCGTCGAAGCCCGGATTGTACGGGGCGCGTACCGGGATGATGGGACGGTGTCGGTTAGGGGCGGGGGGCCGTAGCGATCCATGCGACCGGCCATCGCCATGACGTCCGCGCGTTCCATTCGGGTGCGTCCGGGTGGGGCACCCGGTCAGGATGCCTGAACGATCCGCGATCTGTCGGCCGGATCAACCCACCGGATCGGCGCTCGGCGCGCCGAATCGCGTCGCGGCCGGATCGTCGCGATAGTCCCGGGGCGAACGTCCGACGACTCGCTTGAATGCGTGGCTGAACGCGCTGTCCGAGTCGTAGCCGAGCGACTGCGCGATGACGGATACGGGCGCTTCCGAGTGCCGCAGCTCGCGCGTCGCGAGCTGCATGCGCCAGCGCATCAGATATTCGAGCGGCCCGAATCCCATCCGCTGCTTGAAACGCAGCGCGAACGTCGAGCGCGATACGTTGCAACGCGCGGCGAGATCGTCGACGGTCCAGCGGCGCGCCGGTTCCGCATGGATCGAGTCGAGCGCCGCCGCGATCCGCGTGTCCGCGAAGGCGGCCAGCCATCCCGTCTCGCCGTGTGCGCGCGAATCGGCATAGCACCGCAGAATCTGCACGAGCATCATGTGCGCGAGATGCCGGATCATCAGCGACGTCCCCGGAGACCGCGAGCCGAACTCGTGGGCGAGCCGCTGCAGCGTCCAGCGCAGCACCTCCGCCTGCTCGGAATGACCGTTCACGATCGCCACGGGCGGCAGGCCGCCCAGCAGCAGCTGGACGTTGTCCTCGAAAGAAAACCGTCCGCCGATCAGGAAAAAGTCCTTCGGCTCGCCATAGTGCGCGATGCCGTTCTCGACGAAGCGATAAATGTCGGCCGCTGGGACCGGAGGAACCGACGGATCGCTCGCCAGAGAAAACCTGCGCGGCTCCGTGAGCAGGAAGCAGTCGCCTTCATGCAGCAGCACGGGCGGTCCCGCATGCTCGACCGTGAGCCAGCAGCAGCCTTCGACGACCGCATTGAACTTGATGCCGTCCGGCGGGGGGATGTCGATCGCCCAGCGGCCGCCTGCGCGCAGGCCCGTGAAATACGAGCTGCGCGTTTCCAGCAACGACAGTACTTCCGACAACGGGTCCATGCATCGGCTCCGGACGATCTCGATAGAAATTCGGAGCCGGAGGCATTCACGGTCCGAGCGAGCGGTTCGAGAATGGTACTGCACGACGCCGCGGCCGATGGTCGGCCGCCGCGGCCGCGCAGACAAGGAACCCAGATGACGACTCGACAGCAGCCTCTTCACACCGGATTGGGCGCGGCCGCGACGGCGGCCGGCGTGCTCGACGGCCGCGATCTCGCCGGCATGACCGCGCTCGTGACGGGCGGCCATTCCGGCCTCGGTCTCGAAACGACGCGCGCACTGGCCGGCGCCGGCGCGCGCGTCGTGGTCGGCGCGCGGCAGACCGATGCCGCTCGCGATGCCACACGCGGCATCGCGGGCGTCGAGGTCGCCGCGCTCGATCTCGCCGATCTCGCGAGCGTCGGCGCGTTCGCGGCGCGTTTCGTCGAGGCGCGCACGAAGCTCCACATCGTCGTCAACAGCGCCGGCGTGATGGCCTGCCCCGAGACGCGCGTCGGCGACGGCTGGGAGGCGCAGTTCGCGATCAACCACCTCGGCCACTACGCGCTCGTCAACCGGCTGTGGCCCGTCCTCGCGCACGGCGACGGCGCACGCGTGATCGCGGTATCGTCGCTTGGCCATCGGATTTCGCCGATCCGCTGGGACGACGTGCAGTTCGCGCGCGGCTACGACAAATGGCGGGCATACGGACAGGCGAAGACCGCCAATGCGCTGTTCGCGCTGCAGCTGGATGCGCTCGGCGCGCGCGACGGCGTGCGCGCTTTCTCGCTGCATCCGGGCAAGATCGCGACGCCGCTGCAGCGGCATCTGACACGTGAGGAAATGATGGCGGCGGGGTGGATCGACGAGCGAGGCGAGCCGATCGACCCGACATTCAAGACGCCGGCGCAGGGCGCGGCGACGCAGGTGTGGGCCGCGACATCGGCGCATCTCGCCGGGCTGGGCGGCCTCTATTGCGAGGATTGCGACGTGGCGTCCGTCACGACGGGCAGCGAGGAAGCGGGCGTGCGGCCGCACGCCGTGGATCCGGAGCAGGCCGAGCGGCTCTGGACGCTGTCGGCGGAACTGACGGGGGTCGATGCGTTCGCATCGCGCGCCTGAGCGGCTGTAGAAGGCCCGAAGTGGCGGGCCCTGGCCTCGTTGCGGGAAGGTTCGGGCTGGAGAATTCGCTGCCGCTTCTCCGGCCGGTCTGTCCGGCTCACCTGTACGCGCGACAACGTTCCGGCCGATAATCGACCCCTTTCCTCTCGACGCTCGGGGACGCTCCCTCGCTCATCATGTTTCGCATCCTCTCCCAGCTTTCCGATCCGTCCTCGTGCCTGCCGTCGGAAGACGTGATCGGCTACGTGCAGCGCGGCAACCGCTTCAAGGCGTGGGCGATCGACGGCGCATCGCACCTGTCGGCCCATCCGTTCACCACGTTCGACGACCGCTCCGACGCGCACTGGTTCGCGACGGAACTGTCGGGGTTCCTGAGCCGCGATCTGAGCGAACGGGATTTCGATGCCGGCCGGCTTCGCCCGATGCTGGCAGCGCTGGGGCAGCGTTACCGGTCGATGTCCCGGGATACGCCGCTCTGGGCGTATCCGGCCGCCGCCTGCACGATCGTCGAACTGCAGCGAACGGACACGCACGTGATCGCGGACATCCATCAATACGCGGATTGCTTCGCGTTGTTCGGGGCGGCCGGAATCGGCGAACCGGCCGCCGGGGCGGGCGATTTCCCGTCGACGTCGGCGCAGCGCCGATGGCGGCCGTTTTCGGGGTTTTCCGGCGAACGGCTGGACGATCTCCGCGACCGGCGCATCGAGCAGCAGCACAACCGCAACACCACAGCGCTGACGCTCAATCCCGACAGCGCGGCGAACGGCGTGCATGCGCGCCGGACCCTTGACGCGCCGTGCCAGGTGCTCGTGGGCACCGACGGCGTGTCACGGGCGTGGGAGCACTACGCGCTGATCGAGCAGGACGACGTCATCGCATGGGTGTGGCGGGAAGGGCTGCCGGCGCTGTTCACGCGCTTGAGAAGCCACGAGGAAACGCACGCGCGGTGCGACATGAAATCGAAGGACGACGCGGCGGCGCTGCATATCGCATGTACCTGAATCGGCATTGCGCCGTTCGCCGCGCCGGCGCGCCGGGGCTGACATCGCGGCCGGCCGCGCGCGCCGTGCATCGCCCGGGCCGGAATGCGCGCCACGCCGCGGGCGCGCATTCCACCGCCCTCAGCGGGGCGTCGTCCGCAGCGATGAAGGCCCGCCCGTCAGCGCGATCCGTTCGCCGGTGTCGCGCAGTTTTCCGCCGTTGACCGCATACAGCGCGAGCTGGCGCTCGACATTGAACTGCACGATCAGGTGCCGGCTGTCGGCGGTGAACACGATGCCTTGCGCCGCCTCGCCGCCCGGCAGTTCCGCCGTCTTGACCGCACGGCCGTCGCGGATCGCGAACAGCAGCACCTTGCCGAGCTTGTGGCGCCCGGGGTTGTCGGGTGTCAGGTTCGAGCCGTCCATCGCCTGCACGCCGATCCATTTGCCGTCGGGCGAGATCGCGACGCCTTCCGGCAGCGACGGCACCGTGAGGTGCTGGACCGCGCGGAACGGCTCGCGCGACACGTCGATCAGCGTGACGGTATCGGCGTCGCCCGCGAGCTTGCCCGCGTAGCCGGGCAGCCCGGCGAGCCCGACGTCGCTCACGACCGCCCACTTGCCGTCGCCCGATACGTCGACCGTATAAGGCGCGACGCCGCTGCTCAGGCGCACGCCGCTGTCGGTGACGGTCGTGCCGTCGACGTTCAGCACGGCCACGCCCTGCTCGTCGCGCAGCGAGACGAGCGCATGCCGGCCGTCGTGCGTGAAGCTGATGCCCGCGAGCCGCTTGCTGCCGACCTTCAGTCTGCCGAGCAGCGCGACCCGGTTGCCGTCGATGCCGAGGATCGACACGCCGCCGTCCAGGTTCGCGGTGAGCGCGAGCCGTCCCGCGCGGTCGACGGCGATGCCCTGCGGATGGCTGCCGAGTTCGATGCGGGTGACGGCGGGCGGCGCGGCCGTCAGGTCGACCACCTGCACGAACGTGTCGTAGAACAGCTGCTTCGCGGCCGGATCGTAGCGGGTCGGCGCGCCGACCAGCGCGACGCTCGCATCCGGCGTGACGGCGACGGCCTGCGGCGGCCCCTGAATGCCGTTCTCGACGTCGACCTGCCGGACCACCTTCGGCGGGAACGCGCTCGCGTCGAGCAGCGTGAGCGTGTCGGCGGGCGGGTCGGGCAGGTAGGTGTCGCGTCCTTCCACGCGCTGATACTTGCCGTCGTTGCCCGATACGATCCAGTCGGCGGCGTGCGCGGCGCACGCCGCCGCCGCGATCGTCAGCCCCGCGAGCGCGCGGATTCGGCGCCCGCGCATGGCGGTTGAATGCATGGTGAAGCCCTCCATTGTCGGTCGTGTTGTCGAGGATCGGGTACCGCATGCCGGCCCGGACGCGTGCTGGCCCATCGCCGCGTCCGGCCGTCGGCGATCTTATCGCGTTCGCGCGCGGGACGGCGCCGGGCGGCGCGCGGGCGTCGCGTCGCGGCGGAGCAGATAGTCCTTCAGGAAATCGAGCCACACGCGCACCTTGCGCGGCACGTGGCGCGCGGCCGGATAGAGCGCGTAGACCGACTGGCGCGGGAACCGGTAGTCCGGCAGCGCATCGACGAGGCGGCCCGCGTCGAGATCGTCGCGCACCAGCCAGTGCGGCAGCAGCGCGACACCGGTTCCCTGCAGCGCGAACGAACGCAGGATCGATGCATTGTCCGCGATCAGGCACGGCTTGCCGGCGGGATGGTAGACGCGGGTCGCGCCTTTGCGGTCCTCCAGGGTCCAGCCGGCCACCCGCTCCAGGCTGCGATGTCCGAGGCGCGGCAACGCGGCGAGCGCCTCGGGCGTATCGATCCGCTTGCGGCCCGTCGTCGCGAGCAGCGCGGGGGCGATCACCGGGCGCACCTCGAATGCGTCGATGCAGACGCCGCGATAGCCCGACGCCTGCCGCGTGCGCAGCTGTCCCAGCCGGATCGCGATGTCGAAGCGCTCGCGCACGAGATCGACGTCCGCCGAATGGGTCTCGAGCTGCACCTGCAACGCCGGATAGACGCGCATGAACGCCTGCAGCGCGGGGGCGATCACCATCAAGCCGTATTCGACCGTGGTCGTCACGCGCAGGCTGCCGCTCAACCCGGTGTGCTCGCCGCGCGCTTCGTCGACGGCGATCCGCGCGTCCTCCAGCACCTGCGCGCAGCGCCGGTGGAAGCGCTCGCCCGCATCCGTCAGCGCGACGCGGCGGGTCGTGCGGGTCAGCAGCGTGACGCCCAGCTCGGCTTCCAGCTGCTTGACGTTGAAGCTGACGACGGCGCGCGTCTGGTTGAGCAGCGCGGCGGCGGCGGTGAACGAGCCGGCATCGGCGACCGCGCAGAACATCTCGAATCGATCCAGGCTGACCATCGGGTCGTGCCTCGCATTGTCAAAATAATTCCGCAAGTGTAGCCGGATCATTCGGCTTATTTTGCGCGGCGATGCTCCGTAGACTGTGCGGATCGCTTATTTGCGCGGGCCGCCATGCTGCAACGTTCGAGGATTGCCGTCGTCTACCTGCTCGGGTTCGGGCTCGATCTCGTCAACATGTTCGTCATCAATGCCGCGTATCCGGCGCTCGGCCGCGAGCTGCGCGCGTCGGTCGCTCAGCTCGCATGGGTCGGCAATGCGTACATGCTGGGGCTGACGATCGTGATTCCGGTCGGTGTGTGGCTCGCCGCCCGCTGCGGCGAGCGCCGCGTGCTGCTGGCATCGCTGCTGCTGTTCGCGGCCGGTGCGGCGGGCGCCGCGAGCGCGGAGTCGGGCGCCGCGCTGCTCGCCTGGCGGCTCGTGCAGGGGCTGGGCGGCGGCTTGCTGATTCCGGTCGGGCAGGCGATGACCTATCGCGCGTATCCGGTCGCCGAACGGGCGCGTCTGACGTCGCTGATCATGATGGTGGCGCTGCTGGTGCCCGCGCTGTCGCCGGCGGTGGGCGGGATCGTGGTCGATCGCCTGTCGTGGCGCTGGATTTTTATCGCGATGCTGCCGCTTGCGCTGTCGACCGCCGTTCTCGCGCTGCGCTGGGTGCCGGCGGATCCCCGCCCGTCCGCATTCCCCGGCGCGCTCGACCGCCGCGGGCTGATGCTCAGCGTGAGCACGCTGGTCGGGCTGCTGCTGGGGCTGACCTGGCTCGGCCGGCGCGGGCATGGCGTCGCGGCATCGCTGGCGCTGGCGATGGCCGCGCTCGCCGGTGTCGCGTACCGGCGCGGCGCGCGGCGGCACCCGGCGCCGCTGCTGGACCTGCGGCTGCTGTCGCAGCCGTTGTTGCGCACGGGCGTCGTGGTTTATCTGTGCGTGCCGGGGGTTTTCATGGGCGTCAGTCTGGTCGCGTCGCTCTATCTGCAGGACGCGCTGGGGTTCAGCGCGACCCGGACCGGCGCACTGATGCTGCCGTGGGCGGCCGCCGCGTTCGCGGCCATCGGGACGACGCGCGGCTGCTTCGCGCGGAGCGGTCCGAAGCCGCTGTTCGCGGCGGGCGTGCTGGTCCAGTGCGCCGGCATGCTGCTGCTCGCCGCGCCGTGGAGCGCCGCGCATGGGGAAGGGCTGGGTATCGCGTATGCGTTGATGGGATTCGGCGGCAGCCTGTGTTCGAGCACCGCGCAAAGCGCCGCGTTCCTCGCGGTGCCGGCTGCCTCGATGGGGCAGGCAAGCGCGCTCTGGAACATCAACCGCCAGCTGAGCTTCTGCCTGGGCGTCGCGGTGCTGGGCAGCCTGCTCAACGGCGGGCTCGCGAGCGTCGCGCCCGGCCACGATGCGGAGTCCGTGCGGCGTGTCTATCGTTACTGTTTCGCGGCGGCCGCGGTTTTGACCTTGCTGCCGCTGCCGCTGATCGTCCGGCTGTCGACCGGGGATACGCTGCGTTTGCTGCGCGGCGAAGCGACGGCTTCCTGAATCGAAGATCGGAATGGAGAGGTGATGAACCAACGCAACGTATTTTTCGACGAGGTGCGCGACGCGCACGTCGAGATCCAGCAATGGCTGCGCGGCGAAGCCGCACTCGCTCGCCTGCCGGCGCTGTTGGCGCGTTTCTCGCCGGCCTTTTCGATGATCTCGCCAGCGGGCGCGAAGCTCGATTTCTTGACGTTGACGGCTTTCTTCGCGGGCGCGCACGGCAAGCGCCCGGGGCTGGAGATCGTCATCGAGGATCTGGAGACGATCGACGGCAACGGCGATCGCGCGGTGATCGCCTATCGGGAGTGGCAGGCCGGCGGAGCAGGCGAGACGACGGCGCGTCATTCGACGGCGGTCATGGTGCGGGATGGGGAAGGCCGCATCGAATGGCTGCGGCTGCACGAGACCGCGTGCGCCGGATAGATCCCGAAGCGGCCGGGAAGGCATGTCCCTCGATCGGAGTCCCGTGCAAAAAAACGCCCTCATCGCGTGCTTCGCGGCACGACAACGAGGGCCAAGGGTAGATCGGGTGAATCCGGACGGCGGCCGGGTCAGGCGGCGAGCGCCGCGTCGCGCGCCTCGGCGCCGGCCGGCGCGGTGTCCAGGTCGTGGCGGATCAGGTAGTCGAATGCGCCGAGCGAGGCTTTCGCGCCTTCGCCGACCGCGATCACGATCTGCTTGAACGGCACGGTCGTCACGTCGCCCGCGGCGAATACGCCCGGCACCGACGTCGCGCCGCGCGCATCGACCACGATCTCGCCGTGCTTCGACAGCTCGACCGTGCCCTTCAGCCATTCGGTGTTCGGCACCAGGCCGATCTGCACGAATACGCCCTCGAGTTCGATGCGTTTCACGTCGCCCGAGCGGCGGTCTTCGTACACCAGGCCGTTCAGCTTTGTGCCGTCGCCCGTCAGTTCGGTCGTCTGTGCGTGCGTGACGATCGTCACGTTGGCCAGGCTGCGCAGCTTGCGCTGCAGCACTTCGTCGGCGCGCAACTGCGCGCCGTATTCGATCAGCGTCACTTCGCGGACGAGGCCGGCGAGATCGATCGCGGCCTCGACGCCCGAGTTGCCGCCGCCGACCACCGCGACGCGCTTGCCCTTGAACAGCGGGCCGTCGCAGTGCGGGCAGTAGGCCACGCCGCGATTGCGATACTCGCGCTCGCCCGGCACGTCGATCTCGCGCCAGCGCGCACCGGTCGCGAGCACGATCGCGCGGGCCTTCAGCACCGCGCCGCTCGCGAGGCGAATCTCGTGGATGCGGCCGGGCACGAGCGCGTCGGCGCGCTGCACGTCCATCACGTCGACGTCGTACTGCTTCACGTGCTGTTCGAGCGCGGCCGCGAACTTCGGCCCCTCGGTTTCCTGCACGGAGACGAAGTTCTCGATCGCCATGGTGTCGAGCACCTGGCCGCCGAAGCGCTCGGCGACGACGCCCGTCGCGATGCCCTTGCGCGCCGCGTAGATCGCGGCGGCCGCGCCCGCCGGGCCGCCGCCGACCACCAGCACGTCGAACACCGGCTTGCGCGCCAGTTCCTTCGCGGCTCGCGCGCTCGCACCGCTGTCGAGCTTCGCGAGGATTTCCTTCACGCTGCTGCGGCCCTGGCCGAAGGTTTCGCCGTTCATGAAAACGGTCGGCACGGCCATGATCTGGCGCGCCTCGACTTCCTGCTGGAACAGCGCGCCGTCGATCGTCACCTGGCGGATGCGCGGATTGATCAGCGCCATCACGTTCAGCGCCTGCACGACTTCCGGGCAGTTCTGGCAGGACAGCGAGATGTACGTTTCGAACCGGTAGTCGCCGTCCAGCGCACGGATCTGTTCGACGACCGCGTCGTCGAGCTTCACCGGATGGCCGCCGACCTGCAGCAGCGCGAGCACCAGCGACGTGAATTCGTGGCCCATCGGAATGCTGGCGAACCGGATGCCGGTGGTCTTGCCCGGCTCGCCGATCGAAAACGACGGCTTGCGTTCGGCGTCGTCACGGCGCTCCACCACCGCGACCCGCGGCGACAGCGACGCGATCTCGTTGAGCAGCGCACTCAGTTCCTGCGATTTGGCGCTGTCGTCGAGCGATGCGACAAGCTCGATCGGCCGGCTGATTTTTTCGAGGTACGACTTCAACTGAGTCTTGAGATTGGCGTCCAGCATGGCGATTCGATCCGTGACGAGAGGAGGAGAGAGGCGGCCGGCATCGCGGGCGCCGGCGCCGACGAGCGGCGCGGCCGCGAGGGCCGGGGGATCAGATCTTGCCGATCAGGTCGAGCGACGGCGTGAGCGTTTCGGCGCCCGGCGTCCACTTGGCGGGGCAGACTTCACCCGGATGGGCGGCGATGTATTGCGCGGCCTGCACCTTGCGCAGCAGTTCGCCGGCGTCGCGGCCGATGCCGTTGTCATGGATTTCGCACAGCTTGATCTCGCCTTCCGGATTGATCACGAAGGTGCCGCGCAGCGCCATGCCTTCCTCTTCGATCAGCACGTCGAAATTGCGCGAGATCGCGAGCGTCGGATCGCCGATCATCGGGTACTGGATCTTCGCGATCGTGTCCGACGTGTCGTGCCAGGCCTTGTGCGTGAAGTGCGTGTCGGTCGACACCGCGTAGATTTCGACGCCGAGTTTCTTGAATTCGGCGTAGCGGTCGGCCAGATCGCCGAGTTCGGTGGGGCACACGAACGTGAAGTCGGCCGGATAGAACACGACGACGGACCACTTGCCCTTCAGGGTGTCGTCGCTGACGGACACGAAATCGCTGTGGTGATAAGCGGTGGCCTTGAACGGTTTGATCTGGCTGTTGATGATCGGCATGTGCGCTTCCTTTGAATCGGTGAGTGATGAGGAAGCGCCAGTATGACGATGGGGTCCGCCGCTGTGAAATTGCTTGTCTCAATGGTGGACATCGCGAATTTCTATGTTCGCTGAAAGCGCCTGCCGGCGCGGCTCCGATGGGTCGGGCGCGGGGTTCCCAGGTGCGCCCGCCGACGTCGCGGCGAGCGGCATCGGCGGCTCGCGCGGCCGTGACGCTCCGCATGCGGCGAGCGTCACGGCCGGGGGGGCGCCGGCCGCGCGCCGTCAGTTCACGCCCACCGCGCTCCATGCGCGCGCAACGATCGCGCTCTCCGCCGAATTCGCGCCGTACAGGTCGTTCGCGGCCTGGATCGACGCGCGGCGTGCGTTCGGATAGCTCGAGTTGGCGTTCAGGTAGACCGTCAGCGTCCGGTACCAGATCTTGCCCGCCTTGTCGCGGCCGAGCCCGGTGAAGGTCGTGTCGCCGTTGCAGACCAGCTGGTTGCGCGACAGCGCGCTGTCCGTCGACGGCACCGTCGCGCCTTCCGCCAGCAGATAGAAGAAGCGGTTGCCGATCCCCGACGTGAAGTGCGGATCGTGGCGCGGATTCGACCACGAGAAGCCGCCGGACGGATAGCAGCTGTACGAGCGGCCGTCGAGTTCCTGCTTGTACATCTTGCGCAGCCCGCCGTTCACGATGCGCGCGCCGATCACGTAGTTGCCGGGATCGTTCGGATTGCTCGCGTAGAACTTGACGAGCGTACCGAAGATGTCGGAGGTCGATTCGTTCAGGCCGCCCGCGTCGCCCGAATACGCGAGGTTGGCGCTGGCCTCGGTCACGCCGTGGCTCATCTCGTGTCCGGCGACGTCGATCGACACGACCGGCTTCGACACGCTGGTGCCGGGGTCGCCGTCGCCGTAGGCCATCACGCCCGACGACAGCCACGCCGCGTTCGCGCCGCTCGCCCCGCCGCCCTGCGTACGGAACAGCACGTGCGCGTAGCTCTTCACGCCGCGTCCGTCGTTGGCGATGCCGTTGCGGTTGTGCGCGCTCTTGTAGTAATCCCAGGTCATCGCGAGGCCGTAGTCGATGTCGGCGGCGACGGTCTGGCGATCGGTGGTCGAGCCGGTGCCCCAGACGTTCGTGCTGCTGGTGAAGATCGGCAGATCACCGGCTTGCTCGACCGCGTCCGAGGTCAGCCCGCGGCCGTCGTACACCGAACCGTTGCCGCGAGTCGGATCGAGCATCCGATAGGCGTTCGCGCCGGTCTGGTCGGTCGTGAGCGGGATGTTGCCGTAGTAGAGCGAGCGGCCGGTGCCGGCCGCGGCGGCGGTCTTGATCAGGTCCTGCGCGTCCAGCAGCGCGCCCGTGTGCGCATCGACGTAGTAGCGCACGCCTTCCGTATGCGCGTCGCTCGCGCTGCCGTACACGCTCACCGCATAGGCGAGCACCGTCGCCGGGCCGCGCGCGAACACGACGAGCGACGGCGCGTCGATCCGGGTGACGTCGGCGGCAAAGCGGGATACCGCGATCCGTTGCGCCGCGGCCGCGCTGACGTCCGGCGCGTTGCGCACGAATGCGCGGTCGCCGCTCTTGCCGATCCGGCCCGCGAGCTTGACGGGCGCGGTCTGGGTCAGGCTGCTCTGTTTCAGCTGCCCTTGGCTCGAATGAACGACGACGTCGCCGCCGACGACCGGCAGGCCGCCATGGAAGCGATCGAAGCGGACGTGTTCGGTGCCGTCGCGATCGACGATGACGTCGCGGACCTTGAACTGGTCGCCGTCCGCCGGTGCGTTCGCGAAGGTGGAGAAATCCAGCGCGCGGGCCGTGCGCGCCGACGGGCTCGCGGCCAGGTTGAAAGCGGCCGGATTGTTTTGGATAACCAGCAGCGCGCGGTCGACGATAGTCTGCCGATCCGCGTTTTCTGCCCAAACGGCGGCACTGGTCAATGAAATGATGCAGGCGGCGGCTAGATATGACAGTTTATTCATGCAATCCCCCAAATGATTTAAAGACACGCGTTGATTCGATTAACGGATTAAGCGTCTGCTGTAAACGTCGAGGTGCATCGTGAACTGCCAAGTCATGCTAGGCACCGGATTGTGCAATTACAAGGGAATTACTCATAAATTAATATTGGCTGTATTTGTAAATAAAACGGCTTATTTTTATTCCGGATATCGAATTCGAGGCGGATTGATTTATTGGCGCGCATTAATGACCGGAGGGAGTCGTCGCGAGGCGCCGGTTTTCATGGCAGGGTGGCGGTGCGGATGCGAGCCCGGTTCGAGACCGCGGGCAGTCGAATCGATCAGCGGCGGGGGCGAGGAAAACGGCGGAAGGGGCGGTCCGGTATTCGCATCGCGCAGGGATGCGGTGTCGGAGGGAAAACGCGGAGGGAGGTGTAGGCCGGCCGCTTCATCGCGCTCGATGCGCGTCGCATACGGCGGAGACGCAGCGTCTCGTCAGAAAAAAGGGCGACGCACCGCGCGGAGCGGTGGTCGCCAACGGCGGATACCGAGGGAATATCCGCGGACACACACGACGTCCGGCGTCTTCGACGGGATGAGGAGCCGGACGCCGTTCACACGCACGATGATGCGTTCAGCCGTCCTTAGTTGCTGCCGACGATGCTGAGCGCGCTGCTGTAGTTCTGCTTCAGCCAGACCTTGTTCGCGGACGGATTCGCCGGGTCGTACGAGACGGCGTTGCCGGAGCGCACGCCGATGCGCACGATCGAGCCGTGCTGCGCGTTGACCTGATCGGCCAGCTGTTTCGCCCAGGCCGTCGATTCGAGATTCTTCGACGTGATCGGATAGCGCACGTCGACCACTTCCTCGCCGCGCGAATCCGCGCCGCCCATCACGCGGAACCGCACCTGTTGACCTGCCTGCGGCGCGAAGCCGCGCTGGACGAGCACGCCGTCCTCGATCCACGGGAAGCTCGCGATGCCCTGGTCGGCGCCGATCGACACGTCGCTACAGTTGAAGAAGCCTTCGTTGCCGGCGTCCTTGCGCTGCCAGTAGCTGTAGATCACGGCGTCGCCCGTGCGGCCGGGCGGCAGCGTCACGTTGAGCTTGTAGAACGACTGGATCGAACCCGGCAGGTGGCCTTCGCCGTTCGCGGGCGTCGGGGCGGCAGCGGGCGCGTCGTAGATCTGCTGCAGGTCTTCCCAGCGCAGCGGCTGCGATGCGTTGTACGACGGCTTGGAGATGAACACGCGCATCCGCGCCGGATTGTGCGATTGGGTGTTTTCCCAGACCAGTTCGATCTGGCCGTTGCGCGGCGCGATCTGCGTCTTGCGCCAGCTCGCGGCGGGCACGTCGAGGCCCGCTTTCTGGCGATCGCCGCCCGCGCACAGCAGACCGTCGGGCACGGCTTCCTTCAGCTTGGCCAAGTCGTCGCCCTGGCCGATCGGGTTCGCCGACACCTCGTTCCATTGCGTGAACGGATAGGCGGACTGACTGGCGGCGCGGCAATCGTCGTGCGGAATCGCCGAGCCGTCCTCCGGGTACCAGTAGCCTTCCTCGAGCCGGCACTGGTACTGCCGCGCGATCGGATAACCGACCGCGCCGTGCGCCGCGGCTTGCCGGACCGGCGCGAGCGTCGCGCCGACGGCGGCCAGCAACGTGAGGCCGGTGACGAGCGTGGCGGCTCGGCGGGCGGGGTGGTGGCGTGACGCGGTGCAGATTAGCGACTTCATCGGTTTTTCTCCTTGCATGTCATTGAAATGACGTGATGTCGGCAGCGCAGCCGCGCTGCGGCGGCTTCAGGGGGCCGCGCCCAGCGACATCGCGTGATGGAACACGTGTTGCGGATCGTAGGTGTGCTTGATGGACACGAGTTCGTCGTAGAGCGTGCCGTAGTACAGCTCGCCCCAGCGATAAAGCGGGGTGCCGGGCGCTTCGCCCGTCAGCATGTCGACGTCCGGGTAGTTGATGTAGCAGCCTTCGTAGCGCGAGCCGGGCAGCGCTGCGGAGTCCGGGTACGGCGTGCCGTTGAAGCCGTCGTGCCGGTAGACCGCGTAGTAGAGATCGCGCATCCATGTCAGGTGCTTGGCGTCGTTGGCCGGCTCGGTCCAGTAAGTCTGGTACTGCAGCTTCATGATCGAGCGGCGCTGCGGCACAGCGGTCTCGTTGCGCGCCGGGTCGAAGTGAGGGTTGCCGCTCGACACGTGATTGATCGCGCCGCCGTACGAGTCGATCTGCACGAGCGATTGCGCGAAATCGGGGTCGTCCTTGTGCACGTCGGTCAGATGGTGATGGAGCGCATCGAGTTCGTGCTGCGTGAAACGATGCTTCATGTACGCCGACTTGTACTTGCCGCGCTGGTTGTTGCCGGAACTGTTGAAGGTCTGGGTCGCGTAGAGCCAATCCATCGCCTGCGAGTGGTCGGGCAGCCCGCGCGCGGCGAGCGCGCCCGGCGGCGTGCCGACGAACGGCTGGCCCGCGCCGGGCAGGTAGGCATTCTGCAGACGCTTCTCGAACGGCGCGATGGCCTTCATGAAGGCCTGCAGCGGGCCGAGGTCGGCGATGCCGCCGTGGCGGTCGGTGTACTGGACCACGAGGCCGATGTTGCCGGCCGACACATGGGTCAGCTTGAGGATCGTGAAGAGGCCGTAGGTATCGGGTTCCCGGTCGGCCGCGCTCAGGAAATCGCCGTACGCGGTGACGAAGTCGTCGAAGCGCGCGCGGTTCGCGCCGGTGAATTGCGCCCACGGGAATTGCAGCAGCAGGACCACCACCTGGCGCGGCGCGACCGGCAGGTCGTCGAAGTAGTAATGCGTGATCAGGCCGGCGTTGTTGCCGCCGCCGCCGCGGCACAGCTTGAAGAGGTCGGGATGTTGCGTCGCGTTCGCGTGCACGGGCTGCGCGGATCGACCGTTCGCGATCACGATGTCGACGCCCGAGAGCCAGTCGACGGTCAGCCCGTGCAGTCTCGACAGCAGCCCGTAGCCGCCGCCGCAGATGTGTCCGCCGAAACCGACCGAATAGCACGAGCCGCCGGGAATCGTCTTGCCGAAATTCTTGTAGAGATTCAGGTACGCGTTCCAGTTCTGCTGGCCGGCGGCGACGCGAAACGCGTAGCGGCGGCCGCTTTCCGTCACGTTCGCCTCGATGCCCGTCAGGTTGCCGATGTCGACGATCACGCCGCCCGGGTTGTTCGAGACGAAGCCTTCGTAGCAGTGCCCGCCGCTGCGGATCGTGGGCCGCAGGCCGCTCAGCAGCGCGAATTCGATCGCCTGTCGCGCGTCCGCCGCCTGATTGCAGATCAGGATGCGCTGCGCTTCCTGGCCGGGGGAGGGCCAGCGCAGGTTGAAGCCTTTCTTGACGGTGTCGTAGCGGGCGTCGTGATGATCGATCGGAATGTAGCTCAAGCTCGCTTTCCCCTGAGGGTCTCTCGTTCGAGTGATGCCGTGTCGTTTTGATTGGGCCGCGATGCGCGTCGCGGCATGATTCCGCCGGAAGCCATTAATTAAATGTTAGTTGAGCGACGTTCGCGCGGGGAGCTACCAGAAATGGCAGGCGGCGAGGCGGGACGGTGTGGTGTAGGCCGGGGCAGCGCGGGTGCGTGGCGCATGAGAGGCTGCGATGCGTCGCGTGACGTGCATGAATGTTGGGGGGCAATGGCGGGAGCGTGCGCGAGCGAGAGGGCACGCTCATGCGCGAGCATCGAGCGGCTGATACCGATCGTCGTTAGAAAAGCCGGCGGCACATGCTTATCGCTTCTCAGGGCATGTGAGCGCCGGGCAATGTGAGGGTTTCGAGTGAGCTGCCTGCGCGATGGATGCCGGACGCGATTGGTGCCGGCATCTCGACAGGAGCGATCCGCGCGGCTTGATGTCGCGGCTGATCGTGTCAACAGGCTGAGCCGGGATCTACGATCCGGTATAAGCGGCGCTGAAGATGCAGCTGCTGATTACGCCGTATCCATCGGAGGTCTTCGCGCCCGTCGTGGTGACGGTCAAGGTACGGCCGGAATAGACGCTGGCCACCATGGCGGTATAAATGTGATCTATCGCCGATTGACCTCTCTGGGGGTCGGCTATGAATCGCGTATTGAAATTATTTCCTTTTGGGTCGGCCAGGGTGACCAGGAAGTTGTTGGTGTAAGAGAGAGAGGGGCTCACTTCGACGCGAGTGGCTTTCACGTTCTCATAGACATCTAGGATTTCGGGAATTTTTTGGTCCATTTTTCGTGTCCAGGTAATTTGGAAAATTTTTTGCCGAATAGACGGATGCGAATAGTCGGCTTTGTTTACTATAGAAATTGATGAAAGATAGTCAATTCAAATGATCGCGATCTGATTTATTGAATGCTGAATCGGATTGAGATTGAATGTGAGTGAGATACTGCGAAATCTGGTAGTTGACTATCCCGGCAGTGAGGTTGATCCTGATTTGCGCGCGAGCGGAAACTTGCTTGGCGTGAGTCGAATTCGATTTTAAAAATTGGAATGATTAAGGCGACTTATATATTGTCTGGCGCCAATCACACTATTCGAGGAAGTCATGACGACACGCTATGTATTGGTTGTGGTCAATGTCGGGAAAGCCATCCAGAATAACAATCTCGCCGATTATGTGTACATGGTGGATACGACCGGCCATGTGGGCTACAACGGAGAGGGCGGAAACGAGCTGCTGACCTTATGCAGAGTGCGGGATACGATTGTCTGGTCGGTCGTTTCAATCAATCCCGGCAACGATGTCGCGATTTCCGGGTTCGGTGGTCAGGCGATAAGGGAGGAGATGATCACGCCCACGCAGATCGCCGGGACGGGCGGCACATCCTGGTCGTCGATCGTCAGTAAGACCGGAACGGGCGTTCAGTACACGTTGTCGCTCATCCTCGATGACGACGTCGCTCATCCGAAATCATTCGACCCGTTCATTACTGCAACGCCGATTGGCAACATCACGGATGACGAGTGACCGGATTGGCGCTGCGATTCAGTTCGGTCTCGTCCGTGCGGCCGCGAATCGGGCAACCGGTGTATCCCGGCGTCCGGCGACCTAAAAAGGCCGTTGTTCCGCCGGGCTGAGGCCGGCCACGGCGGAAGAGCCGGTTGCCGGATGTGACTGGACGTATCGGTCCCGGCCGGTGGAGTCCGACGTTTCGTCCGCATCCACGACGGTCCGGCGATTCGGCGGTGTTGCAGGGCTGCGATGAGCGCTGCCGGGCGAGAAGGGCGTCACCCGACGCGAACGAGTCATCTTCCGGCGGAGCGGTAGAGCCCGGAGGCGAACCGTCATTGCTCGGCCGATTCCGGCAGGCTTTGCCGCAGCAGCGCGACAAGCGCTTGCCCGGCATCGTCGAGCGCGCCGGAGTTGTCGATCGATGCGATCGCCGCGCCGGCGGGCGCCGTCCACGCGACCTTGCGTTCGAGGCGTGCGCGCACCTGGTCGGCGGTTTCGCGGCCGCGTGTCGCGAGCCGTGCCGCGAGCACATGCGGTGCCGCGTCGATATGGACCACCCGAAGCTGCGGGTAGCGCGCGAGTGCGAAGGGCAGGTACGCGCGCGAGCCGTTGACGACGACCGTGCAGCCCTTCGCGAGCCACGCGTCGATCTCGATGCCGACCCCGTAGCGCAGCGCGTGGCTCGTCCATTCGAGCGCGAACAGGCCGAGCGCCGAGCGGGCGGCGAACTCCTCGTCGTTCAGCGCGATGTGATTTTCGTGATCGCTGCCGGTGCGCGTGATGTAGCGATGCGCGAACGCGATCCGCTCGTGCCGCAGCCGCGCGCGGGCGTACGCGAGCAATGCGTCCTTGCCCGCACCCGACGGCCCCATCACATAGACGAGCGGCGCGGCGCTCATGAGCACGCGGCGTCCGTCGCGAACGGCAGCCGCTGCCACAGCACGAACGGCGCGCCCGGTCCGGGTTCGACGAACAGCGCCGCGGCGTCGACGGGCAGCGGCCCGAGCGCGGCCGCCGCGTCCCGCCACCAGCCGATCAGCACGTCGCGCTCGGCCTGCCCGGCCAGCGAATCGGACAGGGTCATGTGGAAGCGGAATTCGTCGAGCACGTACGGATAGCCCCATTCGTCGAGCAGCGCCTGCTGGCGCGCGGTGAGCGGATGCGCGCCGCGCCGCGCGCGTTCGGCGGCCGACGGCATCGTGCGCAGCGGCGTGAATGCGCGCAGCGCATCGGCGGCCAGCGCGCGCATCGCCGTATCGCCGGCCTCGGTGGCCGCGCGCAGCGCGACGAAGCGCCCCAACGCGGCAGCCGCGATGTCGAGCGTGAATGCCGGCTGCCGCTGTGCCCAGCGGCGGGCCTGCGCGAGCAGATCGCCGGGCGCGACGCCGCCGGCGAGCCGGAACGGCGCCATCAGCGTGCCGTGCCAGCCGTAGCGGGCGGGCGACGCGGTGACGGCATCGACCGGCCGCCGCAGCGCGGGCGGCTGAGGCGGCGCGCAGGCGGCGCCGCTTTCCGGATCGCGGCCGAGCCACGCGCAGCCTGCCCGCCACCACGCCGAATCGCGCGGCGGCGCGTAGTAGATCGCGAAGCGCGCGTGCGCCGGCCAGCGCGCGTCGAACTCAGCGCCGGCCGGGCACATCGTCGTTCTCGATCATCAGCTGCACGCGATCGGCGACGAAGTGCGTGATGCCGTACTTGATCGGCTGGCCTTCGAGATCGACGTCGACGTTCTCGACCCACAGCACCGGCTGCTGCCGGTTGATGTTGAGCCGCCGCGCGATGGCCGCCTCGGGCAGCACGCTGCCGATGCGGCTCCACTTGCGCAGGTAGTCGGTCACGCCGTGTTCCGCCAGCGCGTCGGTCACGCGGCCGCTGCGTTCGAGCGCGGCCGGGAGGTTCGCGAAGCGCGCGGCGGGATACGAGCTGCGCGCGTAGGTGAGGGGAACGCCGTCCGCCTCGTGGATCGATTCGATCCGGTACACGTAAGCGCCGGCCCGCAGGCCGAGCGCTTTCGCGACGACCGGATCGGCCTTCACGCGCGCGGCGGACAGCATCTTGCCCACCGAGGTCTGATGGTGCCGGCCCAGGTTCTCGGTGAAGCGGGTGCGGCGGCCGATCGTGTAATCGATCGCGCCCGACTGCACGAAGGTGCCGCGCCCCTGCTCGACGCTGACGAGCCCGGCGGCGGCCAGCCCGAGCATCGCGCGGCGCACGGTGTGCCGGTTGACGTCGAAGCGCTTCGCCAGTTCGCCTTCGCTCGGCAGCCGGCCTTCGTCGCCGAAGCCGTTCGCCGCGATCTCGGCCGCGAGGATCTGCTCGATCTGCCGCCATACGGAAACGCCGCCGCCGCGTTCGAGGTGCGTGTCCTGCAGGGCCGGGTCGTTCGATGTCATGGCGTTGTCATTCCCTTGCGATTCAATTGGCGTCGCGCGCATTGTAGTGCGGCGCCGATGGCGATTGTGTGAAATCCCGTCGATATCGTCTAGACGTATCTTAACTCTAAACGTCTAGACGTTTAGACAATAGAGTGGTTAAATTGTCTCGGCCGATGGTCCCGATCCTCCCGGAGTTCCGATGAACGCCTCTTCCGTTGCCGATGCTTTTCCTTCCTCGTCCGAGCGGCGAGCCTGGCTCGCCGTGCTGGCGCGAGTGCCGCGCGCGGATCTCGAGGCGGCGCTCGATCGCGTGCTGGCGGGTACGGCCCGGCCGTCGTTCGACTGGCTGCGCGCCCCGGAAATCGGGCTCGCGATGGTGCGCGGCCGGATCGGCGGCACGGGCGACGCGTTCAATCTCGGCGAGGCCACGGTCACCCGCGCGACGCTGCGGCTGCGCGACGGCGCGACGGTCGGCGTCGCGTGCCATCTGGGCCGCGACAAGCGCCGGGCCGAGCTGGCGGCGCTGGCCGACGCGCTGCTGCAAATACCCGAGCGGCACGTCCGCGCGCATGCGGAGCTGATCGAGCCGTTCGGCGCGCGGCAGGCCGCCGCGCGCGCGGCGCGGGAGCGGGAGACCGCGACGACCCGGGTCGAATTCTTCACGATGGTGCGAGGCGACTGATGCTGCATCCGCAAATAGCCATTTCCGACGTTCCGCCCGGTTTCGCCGATCCGGTGCACGACACGCAGCGGGCGTTCCGCACGCTGCTCGACACGTTGTCCCGGCCCGGCACGATCGGCCATCTCGATCCGGTCCGTCCCGAGTCGCCGGCTCCGCTGCGCTCGCGGGTCGCGCCGGCGGCGTTCGCGTCGCTGCTCGCGCTGTGCGACGACTCGACGCCCGTGTTTCTCGGCGAGGCCGACGCGGTGCTGGCGTCCGCCGTGCGCTTTCATACCGGCGCGCCGATCGCCGGCGAACCGCACGACGCGCGGTTCGCCTATCTGCACGATCCGGACGCGCTGCCGCCCCTCGAGCGCTTCGCCTGCGGCATGCCGGACGCGCCCGAGCAGTCGGTGACGCTGTTCATCCGGGTCGAATCGCTGATGGGCGGTGCCGCCGTGCTGCTGCGCGGCCCCGGCATCGAGCAGGCCCGGACGATCGCGCCGGAGGGCCTGCCGCCGCGCTTCTGGCAGGAGCGCGCGGCGCTCGCGCCGCTGTTTCCGTGCGGGATCGATTGCTATCTGGTGTGCGGCCGGCAGTTGGTCGGCCTGCCGCGCACCACGCTCGTGGAGGTGTGCTGATGTACGTCGCCGTCAAGGGAGGCGAGCGCGCGATCGAGGCATCGTGGCGTTTGCTGGAACAGGCGCGCCGGGGAGACACCGCGCTGCCGGCGATCAGCGTCGCGCAGATCCGCGAACAGCAGCGGCTGGCCGTCGCGCGCGTGATGGCGGAGGGCTCGCTGTACGACGAGGAGCTGGCCGCGCTCGCGATCAAGCAGGCGGCGGGGGATCTGGTCGAGGCGATCTTCCTGCTGCGCGCCTATCGGACCACGTTGCCGCGCATCGGCTACACCGTTCCCGTCGATACCGGCGCGATGCGGATCGCGCGCCGCATCTCGGCCACCTTCAAGGACATTCCCGGCGGGCAGTTCCTCGGGCCGACCTACGACTACACGCAGCGCCTGCTCGATTTCGCGCTGCTCGCGGAGCAGGGCGACGCGGCGCCGGCGCCGGCCGCGCCGCTACCCGATACGCCGCGCGACGCCGAGCCGATGCCGCGCGTCGTGTCGCTGCTGGATCGCGAAGGGCTGATCGAGCAGGAAGCCGTTTCGCCGGACGCGGGAGAGCCGGGCGACCTGTCGCGCGAGCCGCTGCAATTCCCGGCGGATCGCGCCACCCGCCTGCAGAATCTCGCGCGTGGCGACGAAGGCTTCCTGCTCGCGATGGGTTACGCGACCCAGCGCGGCTACGGACACTCGCATCCGTTCGCGGGCGAGCTGCGGTTCGGCGCCGTCAGTGTCGAGATCGCGCTCGACGAACTCGGCGGGGACACCGTGGAGATCGGCGACATTGAACTGACCGAATGCCAGATGGTGAACCAGTTCGCGGGCGGCAAGGGCGTGCCGCCGACCTTCACGCAAGGCTACGGTCTCGCGTTCGGCCACTCGGAGCGCAAGGCGATGGCTATGGCGCTGGTCGATCGCGCGCTGCGCGCGCAGGAGCTGGGCGAGACGGCCGGCGCGCCGCCGCAGGACCCGGAATTCGTGCTGCTGCACAGCGATAACGTCGAGGCGTCCGGCTTCGTGCAGCATCTGAAGCTGCCGCACTACGTGGATTTCCAGGCCGAGCTGGAACTCGTGCGCCGCCTGCGCGCGGGCGCCGCGCCGGAACCGGCCGGTCACGCCGCGCCCCTCGAATCCGGCATCACGGAGGACATTTCGCGATGAACGCACCCGACAGGTCTCCGGCCGGCGAACCGGGCGAACGCGCGGCCGACGGCTACAACTTCGCGTATCTCGACGAGCAGACGAAACGGATGATCCGCCGCGCGCTGCTGAAGGCGGTCGCGGTGCCCGGCTACCAGGTGCCGTTCGCGTCGCGGGAAATGCCGCTGCCGTTCGGCTGGGGCACGGGCGGCATCCAGGTGACCGCCGCGCTGATCGGCCGCGACGACACGCTGAAGGTGATCGACCAGGGCTCGGACGAGACCACCAATGCGGTCAACATCCGCCGCTTCTTCGCGCGCACGGCCGGCGTCGCGACCACCACCCGCACCGCCGACGCCACGCTGATCCAGACTCGCCACCGGATTCCCGAAACGCCGCTGACGGAGCGCCAGATCATGATCTACCAGGTGCCGATGCCCGAGCCGCTGTTCAAGCTGGAGCCGCGCGCTACCGAGTGCGGCAAGCTGCATGCGCTGGCCGACTACGGGCTGATCAGCGTCAAGCTCTACGAGGACATCGTGCGCCACGGCAGCATCGCGACGACCTACGACTATCCGGTGATCGTCAACGGCCGCTATCTCAGCTCGCCGTCGCCGATCCCGAAGTTCGACAACCCGAAGCTGAACATGAGCCCCGCGCTGCAGCTGTTCGGCGCGGGCCGCGAGCGGCGCATCTATGCGATCCCGCCTTACACGCCGGTGCGCAGCCTCGATTTCGACGACCATCCGTTCGAGGTGCAGCGCTGGGACAGCGCCTGCGCGCTGTGCGGCTCGCGCGACAGCTTTCTCGACGAGATGATCGTCGACGACCGGGGCACGCGGATGTTCGTCTGCTCCGACAGCGACTACTGCGGCGAACGGCGCGACGCCGGATCGGGCGAGGCCGCGCCCGATCCGGCGCCCCGGCCGCGCGATGCGCGGACCGTGGGAGAGCCGACATGACGCCGCTATTGAGCGCCCGCCGCCTGACCCGGCGCTTCGGCGGCCGCAACGGCTGCGCGAACGCGAGTTTCGATCTGTATCCGGGCGAGGTGCTGTGCATCGTCGGCGAATCCGGCTCGGGCAAGACGACGCTATTGAACCTGCTCGCGCTGCGCGGCGAGGCCGACAGCGGCACGCTGCACTACACCCTGAGCGACGGCGAACGCGTCGACCTGTTCGCGCTGCCGGAGCCGCGCCGCCGCCTGCTGATGCGTACCGAATGGGGCTTCGTCCAGCAGAATCCGCGCGACGGGCTGCGGCACGGCGTGTCGGCCGGCGCGAACATCGGCGAGCCGCTGATGGCGGTCGGGGCGCGCCATTACGGCCGGCTGCGCGATACCGCGCGCGACTGGATGGCGCGCGTCGAGCTCGATCCCGGCCGGATCGACGATCTGCCGGCGACGTTCTCGGGCGGGATGCAGCAGCGGCTGCAGATCGCGCGCAATCTCGTGATCGGACCACGCCTGGTATTCATGGACGAACCCACGGCGGGCCTCGACGTGTCGGTGCAGGCGCGCCTGCTCGATCTGCTGCGCACGCTGACCTCGACGCTCCGGCTGTCGATGCTGATCGTCACGCACGACATCGGCGTCGCGCGGCTGCTCGCGCACCGGCTGATGGTGATGCAGGGCGGCGAGATCGTCGAGTCCGGCCTGACCGACCAGGTACTCGACGATCCGCAGCATCCGTACACGCAGATGCTGGTGTCGTCCGTCTTACCCGTATGAGGACCTCGATGCACGCCATCGCTTCGTTTGATCCGGCGCGCGCGTTCGCGTCGAACCCCGCGCTGATGGTGCACGCGGCGGGGGTCGGCAAGACCTTTACGCTGCACGGGCAGGGCGGCATCCTGATCGACGCGCTCGCGAACGTGTCGCTCGACGTCGAGGCCGGCGAATGCGTCGTGCTGACGGGGCCGTCCGGCGCGGGCAAGAGCACGCTGCTGCGCTGCATGTACGGCAACTATCTGGCGAGCGCGGGCGGCATCGCGATCCGCCGCGACGCTCGGGCCGGCGGCCACGTGGTGCTGACGGACGCGCAGCCGCACGAAGTGCTGCGGCTGAGGCGCGACGTGGTCGGCTACGTCAGCCAGTTCCTGCGGGCGATTCCGCGCGTCGGCGCGCAGGCACTGGTCGCCGCGCCGCTGCTCGCGCGCGGCGTCGACGCAGACGAGGCGCACGAGCGCGCGGCGCAGCTGCTCGCGCGGCTCAATGTGCCGCCGCGCCTGTGGCCGCTCGCCCCGGCGACGTTTTCGGGCGGCGAGCAGCAGCGGGTCAACATCGCGCGCGGGCTGATCGCCGGGCATCCGGTGCTGCTGCTCGACGAGCCGACCGCGTCCCTCGATGCGGAAAACCGCGACGCGGTGGCCGGCCTGATCGTCGAGCTGCGTCAGCGCGGGACGGCGATTGTCGGTATCTTTCATGACGAAGAGACGCGCCGGACGGTCGCGACCCGCTGCGTCGAACTGAGCGCGCCGGGACGCGGCGCGTCTTCCCTCCAATGAAATCGATGGATCGCAGGGGCATGCAATGTTGATCAGCAATGCGCGTATCGTGACGCGCGACGACGTTTTCGTGGGCGCGGTACGGATCGAGGACGGCACGATCCGCGATCTGACGCGCGGCGCGACCGCCGCGCGCGACGCCGAGGACTGGGACGGCGACTACCTGCTGCCGGGGCTCGTCGAGCTGCACACCGACAATCTCGAGAAGCATCTCGCGCCGCGCCCGGGCGTGCACTGGAACGTCGACGCGGCGTTCGTGATCCACGACGCGCAGATCGCGGCGGCCGGTATCACGACCGTGTTCGATTCGCTCGCGATCGGCACCCGCCTGAATGTCGGCGTGCGCGGGCGCGAGGTGCAGACGCAGTGCGCGCAGGCGCTCGAACGCTTCTCCGGAAAAGGCCTGCTGCGCGCCGAGCATTTTCTGCATCTGCGCTGCGAAGTCGCGACCGAGGACGTGGTCGACGTGTTCCGCGAGCTGGAGCGGCATCCGAAGCTCCGGCTCGCCTCGGTGATGGATCACACGCCGGGCCAGCGGCAGTGGCACGATCCGGACCAGTGGCGCCGCTTTCAGGAGCGTCACGGCAAATGGACGGACGAGCAGGCGGCCGCGACCTTCGCCGAACTGGCGGACGAGCAGGCGCGCTACGCCGACCGTCACCGGCGCGAGATCATCGCGCGCTGCGCGGCGCTGGGCGTGCCGGTGGCGAGCCACGACGACACCGTGATCGAACATATCGAACAGGCTGCCGCCGAGGGCATCTCGCTCGCGGAATTCCCGACCACGCTCGCGGCCGCGCAGGCGGCGCGCGAACGCGGCATCGCGACCATCATGGGCGCGCCGAACGTGGTGCGCGGCGGCTCGCATTCGGGCAACGTGTCGGCGCTCGAGCTGGCGCGGGCGGGCCTGCTCGACATCCTGTCGTCCGATTACGTGCCGTCGAGCCTGCTGATCGCGGCATTCGAACTGGTGCGCCGGGCCGAGTGGACGCTGCCGCGCGCCTTCGCGACGGTGTCGTCCGAGCCGGCCGCGCAGGCGGGGCTGCACGACCGCGGCGCGATCGCGCCGGGTCTGCGCGCCGACTTCGTCCGGGTCGCGATGCACGGCACGCTGCCGGTGCCGCGCGCAACCTATCGGGCGGGGCAGCGGGTGGTGTGAGCCGGCCGTCCGGGCAGTCGCGGGAAACGGGCCGGACCCTGCGCGGGGCCGGCCCGTTTCGTTTGTGACGCGGCGATGGCGAAGCGATGAAACGCCATCGGATCGCCTTCTCCATGTCGTATAGACGTTTATACATTTTCACCGGATTGTCACCGCGCGTTCCTAGAATCGCCCGCATCGATTCCCCGGCCGTGGCCGGATCTTTCGACGGGAGCTTCATGGACGCCATTCGCATCGAACGTCTTTCCAAGACGTTCGCCAACGGCCGCAAGGGACTGCACGAGATCGACCTGCGCATCGCGACGGGCGAGATGGTCGCGCTGATCGGCGCATCGGGCTCGGGCAAGTCGACCTTGCTGCGCCAGATCGCGGGCTTCGCGGCGGCCGATCCGCAACCGTCGCGCATCGAGATTCTCGGCCGGCCGATCCAATCGGACGGCCGGATCGCGCGCGAGGTCCGGCGCATGCGTCGCGATCTCGGCTTCGTGTTCCAGCAGTTCAATCTCGTCAACCGGCTGACGCTCGAAACCAACGTGCTGATCGGCGCGCTCGCGCGGCTGCCGGCGTGGCGGCGCTTGACCGGCCGCTTTCCGCGCGGCGAACGCTCGCTCGCGCATGCGGCGCTCGCCGAAGTCGGCATCGCGGACCATGCGCGGGAGCGCGCGGCGAATCTGTCAGGCGGCCAGCAGCAGCGCGCGGCGCTCGCGCGCGCCCTCGTGCAGCGGGCGCGCATCATCCTCGCCGACGAGCCGATCGCGTCGCTCGATCCGGCCTCGTCGCAGCGCGTGATGGAGATGCTGCGCAAGCTCAACGCCGACCACGGCCTGACCGTGCTGGTGTCGCTGCATCAGGTCGACATCGCGATGCAGTTCTGCCCGCGCACGATCGCGCTGCGGCGCGGACGGGTGGTCTATGACGGGCCTTCGGCCGAACTGAGCGCCGCGCGCCTGACGCAGCTATACGGCGACGACGCGGACGAACTGCTCGACGGCGCCGCCGCCGCGCCGCGCGCGGCCGTCGAACCGATGCCGCGCCGCGAGCCGCATCGCGCCGCATCGGTGCACTGACCGCGCGTTTCCGACCCCGCATGCCGATCCGGCAGGCTTCCCCCCTCGAACGGACTCACCGATGACACCCCTTCGCTCCCTGCTCGTCTGCGCTACCGCGCTGATCTGCGTCGCGGCCCGCGCCGACACGCTGAACTTCGGCATCATCTCGACCGATTCGTCCGCCGTGCTCAAGCAGCGCTGGCAACCGCTGATCGACGACCTCAACCGTCAAACCGGGCTGGACGTGAAGGCGTTCTTCGCGACCGACTACGCGGGCATCATCGAAGGCATGCGCTTCAACAAGGTGCAGATCGGCTATTTCGGCAACGCGTCCGCGCTGGAGGCGGTCGAGCGCTCGAACGGCGAAGTGTTCGCGAAGGTGCAGCACCCGAACGGCGAGGCCGGCTACTACTCGGTGCTGATCACGAACGTGAACAGCCGCTTCAAGACGCTCGACGACGTGTTTCGCCATCCCCGCGACGTGACGCTCGGCTACGGCGATCCCAATTCGACGTCGGGCTCGCTGGTGCCGGGCTATTACCTGTTCGCGAAGCGCAACGTGTCGGTGCGCAACGGTTTCAAGGCGGTGCTGCCGTCGAGCCACGAGGCGAACCTGCTCGCGGTGGTCAACAACAAGATCGACGTCGCGACCAACAACACCGATGCGCTGGGTACGCTGAAGGCCGGCCATCCGGCGCAGTACGCGCAGGTGAGGGTGCTGTGGACCTCGCCGCAGATCGCGTCCGATCCGCTCGTGTGGCGCAAGGATCTGCCGCCGGACGTGAAGGCGAAGCTGCGCGACTTCTTCTATCGCTACGGCAGGCGCGATCCGCACGAGAAGGACGTCATGGCGGGCATTCGCAGCTTCGTCGGGTTTCTGCCGTCGTCGGATCGGCAACTGGTGCCGGTGCGCAAGATCGTGCTGTTCCAGCGCAAGCAGAAGATCGAGGCCGACACGACGCTGTCCGACAGCGAGCGCAACACGCAGGCGGCCGCGATCGACGCGCAGCTGAGCGCGCTCGAGACGGCGGCGCAGCCGTGAACGCGGCCGATCTGCCGGCGGACGCGAACGGCCGGCCGCGAGGCGAGATCGCGCGCGCGGCCGGGAAGCGCGGCGCGCTCGCATGGATCGCGTGGATCGTCGCGCTGGCCGTGCTCGGCGCCGCGTGGCGCGGCGCCGACATGCGGCCGCTCGACCTGCTGGCCGACAGCGCGAACATGGGCGAGTTCGCGCGCGGCTTCTTCCCGCCGGACTTCTCCGAGTGGCGGCACTATCTGGGCGATCTGTCCGTGACGCTGTCGATCGCCCTGTGGGGCACCGCGCTCGCGATCGTCTGCGCGGTGCCGTTCGGGCTGATGTCCGCGCGCAACCTCGCGCCGGCGTGGCTGCTGCAGCCGGTGCGCCGGCTGATGGACAGCTGCCGCGCGATCAACGAGATGGTGTTCGCGATGCTGTTCATCGTCGCGGTCGGACTCGGGCCGTTTTCCGGGGTTCTCGCGCTGTGGGTGCATACGACCG
Organism: Burkholderia alba; assembly: GCF_034721475.1. NCBI lineage: Bacteria > Pseudomonadati > Pseudomonadota > Betaproteobacteria > Burkholderiales > Burkholderiaceae > Burkholderia > Burkholderia alba. The sequence goes on from NZ_JAWJWL010000001.1 coordinate 212,276, forward strand.
GGGTGCTCGCGAAGCTGTTCGCCGAGGCGGTCGAGGCGGTCGATCCGCGTCCGGCGGAGGGCGTGCGCGCGACGGGCGCCGCGCCGCTCGACGAGATCGTCTACGCCGTGCTGCCGCAGGTGCTGCCGTTGTGGATCTCGTATGCGCTGTATCGCTTCGAGTCGAACGTGCGCTCGGCGATGGTGGTCGGGATGGTCGGGGCGGGCGGGATCGGCGTCGTGCTCTACGAGGCGATCCGCTCGTTCAACTATGCGCAGACGGCTGCCGTGCTGATCCTCGTGATCGCCGTGGTGATGCTGATCGACCTGCTGTCGGCGTGGCTGCGCGCCCGCGTCACCTGACTCCCGGCGGCGCGGGCCGACACCGGATTCCGATTCAGCTCGGCGCCAGCTGCGCGCCGAACAGCTTGTCCGATGCGCGGTCCGCCGCTTGCAGCGCGGCGTTCGCGCGGGTGCGCAGCGCCGCGTGGTAATCGCGCAGCGCGCCGGACCACGAGGCGGCGCCGGCCGCGCGCGCCTGCGCGAGCCGTCCGGCCAGATCGGCGGCGTCGGCGAGCGCCGTGTTCGCGCCCAGGCCGGCGGCCGGGCTCATCGCGTGGATCGCATCGCCGATGAAGGCGAGCGGGCCGGCCGGCAGCGTGCCCAGGTCGGGCGCGCGCCGCACCGGCTGCAGCGCGAGCGAATCGGGCGTCGCGTGCCGCAGCAGCTTGCGGACCCGCGGATGCCAGTCGCGGGTCCAGTGGGCGACGCTGTTCAGCCAGACATCGGCGGTGCGGTGCGTCCCGGCCGGTTCGATGCGCGGCAGGCGCGCGTCGGGGCCGATGAACGCCCAGTACAGATAGTCGTCGACGTGGGTGAGCCCGCAGGTGTGCACGAACGCGGGGCCGGGCACGACGAACGGCGCGCGAAAGCGCATCGCGTCCAGCACGGCGGCGAAGCCGTCCGCGAAGATCACCGAGGTGCCGGTGCCGAGATCGGCGCCCGCGACCGCGCGCAGCTCGGGTGTGAGCGGCGTCTGGCCGTATACGCATATCGCGCCCGTCGGCGCGGGTTCGGCGTTCGGCAGCGCGCGCCGGCGCACGGTCGAATGCACGCCGTCGGCCGCGACGAGCAGGCTCGTGCGCCGCAGCTCGCCGTCGCTGAAATGCACGGCTACCTGACGGTCCGCGTCGATCGCATAGCCGGCGAACGCCTTGCCGAAGTGCACGTGGGCGGAAATCCCGTGCAGCAGGATCTCGCGCAGCGTGAGGCGATGGGCGCTGAGATCGCCGGCGGCCTCCGGCCCGGTGGCGGCGGGCTGCCAGGTGTCGGCTGCGCGTCCGTCGAGCGCCGCGAGCCGCGGGTCGACGAACCGCCCCGCCGACGCGGCCGCCGCGCAGGTGTGCCGGAACAGCGCGTAGAGGTCGTCGGGCAGGCAGTGCGCGAGCGCGCGCTGGCCGGCCTCGTCGATCCGGATCCGGTAGCCCTGGGTGCGGCTTTGCGGCGCGGCATCGCGCTCGTACACGTCGAACGCGATACCCGCGCGCTTCAGGCCCTGGGCCAGGCACAGGCCGCCCAGCCCCGCGCCGACGATTGCTACGTGAAAGGAAGGCATCAGCGTGATTCCGCGAAGAGAGTCATGCGTGACAGCATGCGCCGCAATCGGTTTGCTACGATAACCGTATTCAGACCAGAAATAATGAATAACGGACAACGCGCGGCCCGGCCGGCGCGCATCGGAGCGAAACGGATGGCGATCATCGATTACACGGACGGGCTCGGCGGCCCGGCGCTCTGGGTGCTGGAGGGCTCGGACGATCCGTCGAGCGAATTCCGGCTCGGCACCCGCGAGTACGACTGGCACGGCCACGTACACGGCCAGTTCTTCTGTATCGAGAGCGGGCTGATACATGTCCGGACCGCGCAGGGCTCGTGGCTGCTGCCGCCGCATCGCGCGGGCTGGATGCCGCCCGGCGTCGAGCACAAGATCAGCGTGAGCGGGGTGATGCGCGGCTGGGGCGTGATGATCGAGCCGTCGAGCTGCGCGGCGCTGCCGGACGCGCCCTGCGTCGTCGGCCTGAACGAACTGGTGGCCGCGCTGGTGCGGCGCGCCGCCGGCTGGTCGCGCAAGAGCGTGCTCGATGCGGCGCAGGAGCGGCTCGTCGCGGTGCTGCTCGACGAGATCGTCGCCGCGCCGCGCGAGCCGCTGCATCTGCCGATGCCCGACGATGCGCGCCTGCTGCGGCTCGCGAACCGGCTCGCGCAGCACCCCGACCAGGGCGCGACGCTCGACGAACTGGCGCGGGCGGTCGGCCTGTCGGCGCGGACGGCGCGCCGGCTGTTCCTCGCGGAGACCGGCATGAATTTCGTGCACTGGCGGCAGCAGGCGCAATTGACCTACGCGCTGGAGCGGCTCGCCGGCGGCGACGCAGTGGGCGATATCGCCGACGCGCTCGGCTATGCGACCGCCAGCAATTTCATCGCGATGTTCCGCCGCGCGCTCGGCGCGTCGCCGGGCAGCTACTTCGCGCGGCGTTCGCCCCCGCGCTGAACGTCGCGCGGTGCGGCGAGCCTACTGTTTTTCCGAAGGCTGGCCACGGCAATCCCACATTGTTCGCCGCAAGCTTCGTCATGAGAATGACTGACATCGCATCCCGTCCACGAGTCAGTCGCCATGTTCCCGCTCCACGCCCGTCTCGTCGCCGCCCGCGCGCGCAGCTGGCTGTTCACGCCCGGCACGCGTCCCGATCGTTTCGCCAATGCGTCGAAACACGGCGCCGACGTATTGATCGTCGATCTCGAAGACGCGGTGCCGCCGAATGAAAAACGGCTGGCGCGCGACAACGCGCGCGTGCTGTTCGGCCGTGCCCGCGACGCCGCGCCGCTCGTCGCGGTGCGCATCAACTCGATCGCCAGCCGCCACGGCCTCGACGATCTCGCGCTCGTCGCCGATGCGGTGCAGCCGCCCGATTTCGTGCTGTTGCCGAAGATCGAATCTCCCGACCCGGTCGCGCAGGCGGCGGCGCTGCTCGGCGCGGCCGGCCGCGCCGCCGCGCTGATCCCGATGATCGAATCGGCGCGCGGGATGTTCGCGGCCGCCGCGATCGCCGGAGCCGGCCCGTGCGTGTGGGGGCTGATGTTCGGCGCCGCCGACTACGCATCGGACGTCGGCGCGCAGCCCGGGGCGCGCGCGCTCGAGCTGGCGCGCTGCACGGTCGCGGCGGCCGCCGCGTCGGCCGGCGTGCGTGCGATCGATGCGCCGTGCTTCGCGCTGCACGAGCCGGACGCGCTGCGGGCGGAGCTGGATTTCGCCGTCGACAACGGCCTGCACGCGAAGGCCGCGATCCACCCCGCGCATGCCGGCGCGATCAATGCGGCGTTCACGCCGTCGCCCGCGCGCATCGCGTGGGCGCGCGACGTGCTGGCCGCGAGCGAGCGCGGCGCGGGCGTCGTCGCCGGCCGGATGGTCGACGAGGCGATCGCTCGCGAGGCGCGCCGCGTGCTGGCCGGCGTCTGACGCGCGCCGCTTTGTCATTTTTTCGAACCCCGTCCCTGCCAAGGAGCCTCTCATGAGCGAACACATTGCCGCCTACCGCCGGATCGGCGAACACCGCTACCGCGAAACGTCGGGCCTCTACTACGAGGATTTCGTGCCCGGCACGATCTACGAGCATCGCCCGGGCCGCACGATCACCGACGTCGACAACATCTGGAGCACGCTGCTGACGATGAACACCCAGCAGGTCCATTTCGACGCGGCCTACGCGGCGAAGACCGAATGGAAGAAGCTGCTGGTCGACAGTACGTTCACGCTCGCGCTGATCACCGGGATGAGCGTGCGCACGGTCAGCGCGAAGGTAGTCGCCAACCTCGGCTGGGACAAGGTTCGCGCGACCCATCCGGTTTTCGCGGGCGATACGCTGTATGCGGAATCGACGGTGCTCGGCAAGCGCGAATCGGCGAGCCGCCCGACCCAGGGCATCGTGACCGTCGAGACGCGCGGCACCAACCAGGACGGCCGCACGGTGATGACGTTCGAGCGCACGATGCTGATCCACAAGCGCGGTCACGCGCCCGAAACCGAAACGAATTATTGAGGAGAGGCGAAATGGGTGCCGAAGCACGCTACCGGGATCGCCTCGCGACGCCCGACGACGCGGTGGCCGGCCTGCAAAGCGGCACGTCGATCGCGCTCGGGATGGCGATGTCGCAGCCGCCCGCGCTGCTCGATGCGCTGGGCCGGCGCGCCGCCGCGGGCGATATCGACGCGCTGAAGGTTTACTACTTCCATGCGGAAGCATTTCTGCGCGAGAACCTGCTGCGCTACGAACTGATGGGCCGCATCGAGCCGCACTGCATGTTCCTCGGCGCGCCGGAGCGCGCGCTCGTGCGGCAGGGCGTGGAGGACGGCAACCGCAAGGTCGTGTTCTACGTGCCGAACACGTTCAGCCAGTCGCCGCGCCTGTTCGCCGATCACATACCGGTCGACGCGATGCTCGTGATGGTGTCGCCGATGGACCGCAACGGCTACTTCACGTTCGGCACCAACAACGACTACACCAGCAGCGTCGCGCGCTCGGCGCGGCGCCTGATCGTCGAGGTGAATCCGAACATGCCGCGCGTGTTCGGCGCGTCGCTGCTGCACGTGTCGGAGGTGGACGCGATCGTCGAGTCGGACCATCCGCTGCCGGAACTGAAGCCGAAGGCCGCCACGGCGCTCGACCGGACCATCGGCGCGCTGATCGCGGAACTCGTGCCGGACGGCGCGTGTCTGCAGATGGGGATCGGCGCGCTGCCGAACGCGGTGTGCGACGCGCTCGCCGGACACCGGCATCTCGGCATACACACCGAGCTGCTGACGCCGGGGCTGGTCGAGCTGGTCAGGCGCGGGGCGGTGGACAACAGCCGCAAGGCGATTCATCGCGGCAAGAGCGTGTTCACGTTCGCGATGGGCGAGCGCGCGCTTTACGATTTCCTGAACGACAACCCGTCGCTGGAGAGCTATCCCGTCGACTACGTGAACGATCCGGCCACGATCGCCCGCAACGACTCGGTCGTCTCGGTCAATTCGACGATCGAGATGGACCTGACGGGGGCGTGCAATTCGGAGCACGTGAACGGCCACCAGTACAGCGCGTCGGGCGGCCAGCTCGATTTCGTGCGCGGTGCGTATGCGTCGCGCGGCGGCAAGTCGATCATCGCGTTCCATGCGACGGCGGGCCGGGGCCGGGTGTCGAAGATCGTCGCGCGGCTCGCCGGGCCGGTGACGACGCCGCGCACCGACACGCATCTGGTCGTAACGGAGTATGGTGTGGCGAATCTGAAGGGACTGTCGTCGACCGGCCGGGCGGCGGCGCTGATCCGGCTCGCGCATCCGGACGTCAGGGAGGCGCTGACGATCCAGGCGCGCGAGCTGCACCTCATCTGATTGTCTTCAACGGAGTGGAGCACAGCATGGCTAAATCAACCATCGCCGACTTTCTCGCCCGAACGCTCGAAGCCGCCGGCGTGGAGCGGATCTGGGGCGTCACGGGCGACAGCCTCAACGGCCTGTCGGACAGCCTGCACAGGCTGGGGTCGATCCGCTGGATGCACACGCGCCACGAGGAAGTGGCGGCATTCGCGGCCGGCGCGGACGCGGCCGCGACCGGCCGGCTCGCCGTCTGCGCGGGCAGCTGCGGGCCGGGCAATCTGCACCTGATCAACGGCCTCTACGATTGCCACCGCAACCATCAGCCGGTGCTCGCGATCGCCGCGCATATCCCGTCCTCGGAGATCGGCCTCGGTTATTTCCAGGAGACCCATCCGCAGGAACTGTTCCGGGAATGCAGCCATTATGTCGAGCTGGTGTCGAACCCCGCGCAGTTTCCGCGCGTGCTCGCGACCGCGATGCGCACCGCGATCGAATCGCGCGGCGTGGCGGTGATCGTGCTGCCCGGCGACGTCGCGTTGAGCGACGCGCCCGACGAAGCGCCGACGTGGAGCGCCAGCGCGCCCGCGACCGTGACTCCCGCCGAGGCCGACATCGACCGGCTGGCCGCGCTGCTCGACGCATCGGACGCGGTGACGCTGCTGTGCGGCAGCGGCTGCGCGGGCGCGCACGACGAGGTGGTCGCGCTCGCCGATCTGCTGGGCGCGCCGACCGTGCACGCGCTGCGCGGCAAGCAGCACATCGAATGGGACAATCCGTACGACGTCGGCATGACCGGGCTGATCGGCTTCAGCTCCGGCTATCACGCGATGATGTCGTGCGACACGCTGGTGATGCTGGGCACCGATTTTCCGTACCGGAATTTCTATCCGTCGCACGGCAACGTCGTGCAGATCGACCGGCGCGGCGCCGCGCTCGGCAAGCGCGCGCCGCTCAAGCTGGGCCTCGTCGGCGACGTGCGGGCGACCTTGCGGGCGCTGCTGCCGAAGCTCTCGCGCAAGGTCGATCGCCGCTTCGTCGACAATGCCCGGCAGCACTATCAGGCGGCGCGCAAGGGGCTCGACGATCTTGCCCGGCCGTCCGCGCCGGGCCGCGCGATCCATCCGCAATATCTGACGAGCGTCGTCGACCGGCTGGCCGCCGACGATGCGGTGTTCGCCGCCGACGTCGGCACGCCGACCCTGTGGGCCGCGCGCTATCTGACGATGAACGGCAAGCGGGCGCTGCACGGGTCGTTCAATCACGGCTCGATGGCGAACGCGATGCCGCAGGCGCTCGGCGCGCAGGCGGCGGACCCCGGCCGGCAGGTGATCTCGCTGTCGGGCGACGGCGGCTTGTCGATGCTGCTCGGCGATGTGTTGAGCGCCCGCCAGCTCGACCTGCCGATCAAGGTCGTGGTGTACAACAACAGCTCGCTCGGCTTCGTGGCGATGGAAATGAAAGCGGGCGGCTATCTCGATACCGGCACCGACCTGAGTCCGACCGATTTCGCGGCGATCGCGCGGGGCGCGGGCATCCACGGCATCCGGGTCGAGACGTCGGAGGCGCTCGAGGACGCGCTGCGCGACGCATTCGCGCGGCCCGGGCCGGTGCTCGTCGATGTCGTGACGTCCAAGCACGAACTGGCGCTGCCGCCCAAGATCCAGTGGGCGCAGGCGAAGGGGTTCAGCCTCTACATGCTGCGCGCGGTACTGAACGGGCGCGGCGACGAGGTGCTGGAACTCGCGCAGACGAATCTGCGCTGATACGTCGGCGTCGCGCGACGGCACGGCGGGCGGCCGCCGCGCGGTTCATTCGGCTTGCTTGATCGTGACGAATGCAGCCGTTTCGTAAGGAACGGTCACGGTATCGCGGCCGCGCAATTCGGGTTCCGCGTCGATCAGCGCGCGGACCTGCGCATCCACCCGCGCGCGTTCTCCGTCCGGCAGCGCCGCGATGAAGCTGGTCGAGCGCACCCGGTTCAGCACGACGTCTTCGGGCGAGCCGGCATGGCCGATCGAGAAATGCGCTTCGTGCAGCGGGCCGAAGCCGGGAAACGGAAACGCGCCGCGCCACGCGCCGCTTTGATAGCGCGGCGTATCTCCCTCGTATCGATCGACGATCCGGTCGAGCCGGGCGACCCAGCCGACGCGCGCGTCGCGCATGTTCCAGATCAGGCCGAGCCGGCCGCCGGGTTTCAGCACCCGGTGGATGCCGGCGAGCGCGTCGCGGGTCGCGAACCAGTGGAACGACTGCGCGCAGACGAGCGCATCGACCGACGCATCGGGTAGCGGGATCGCATCGGCGGTGCCGTCGAGCGCGGTGACGCCGGGCAGCGCCGCCAGCTTCGCGCGCATCGCGGCAACGGGTTCCACGGCGATCACGCGGGCGCCCGTGGCGACGAGGCGGGGCGTGAACTTGCCGGTGCCCGCGCCGAGATCGACGGCCGTCGTGCCCGGGCCGAGTCCGAGCGTGTCGCGCAGCCAGTCGGCGACGGCGGGCGGATAGTCGGGGCGGCCGCGCACGTAGGTATCGGCGGTCGTCGAATAGCCTTCGGACGCGGCGTGATGAACGGTACCGGCGGTCGACTTCATCGGAATGCTCCTGGATGGATCACGCGTGCGCGATGCCGCGCGTCGATCGCGCGATGATAAATCGCTTTCATCGCGGTCGCTCGCCGGGGGCGTCGCGCCGTCCGATACGGGTAACGTTGCGCGGTCGAATCTCCAGTCGGACAGTTTTACCGGTGGACTTTCGTCTGACGCGATTCAATTCGATTCAATCCGTTCATGTAAATATATTTAATGTCATGGAATTATTTCCTGTCGGGGTGAAATGAGCGAATTCGACTCGATGGATTGGACTTTGGTATTAGGACATCTTAAGATCTGAGCCCCACTCAATAAAATGTCGAGCGAATCGCTTGCGTCTTTTCGCCGCTGGGCTGCTTCCATGAAAATCCTGATCGTCGACGACCATCCCCTGGTGCGCGAAGGCGTGTCCGCGCTGCTGCATCGGGATGCGGCCGACACCGAAGTCGTGCAGGCGGGCAATGTCGCCGACGGATTGCGGATCGTCGCGGAGCAGGGCGATCTCGACATCGTCGTGCTCGACTTGCTGCTGCCGGGCACGGACGGCTTCGCCGCGATCGGCGAGTTCATCGACAGCCGGCCCGATCTGCCGGTCATCATCCTGTCGTCGTCGGAAGACCCCAACGTCGTGCGCAATGCTTTCGCGCACGGTGCGTCGGGGTTCGTGCCGAAATCGTCGAGCCGCGGCACGCTGGCCGCCGCGATTCGGCTCGTGCTGAGCGGCGATCTTTACGTGCCGCCGCTGATCATCGAATCGGTGTCGTCGATCCGGCCGTCCGGCGTGAGGAAGAACATGCTCACCGAGCGGCAGGTCGAGGTGCTGCGCTGCCTGTGCGAGGGGCTGGCGAACAAGACGATCGCGGCGAACCTGGGCTTGTCGGAGAAGACGGTCAAGGCGCACATCACCGCGATCTTTCGCGCATTGAACGTGGTCAACCGGACCCAGGCGGTGATCGCCGCCCGCGAGGCGGGCCTGATTTAGCGGCGCGGCGCGCGGGCGTGCCGCGTCGCGGCGGGAGGCGTTGCGGATCGCTGCGTGCGCTGGCAGCCGCGCGGCACATGCGGCGTATCGCGGCACAGGCGTGCTGCGTCGCCGCACAGGCCGCCTGCATGGCGACGTAGGTGTCTCGCGTCGCGTCGCACGCCGGCATGGCCGCGTAAGCGGCCCGCATCGCGGCACAGGCCCGCTGCATCGACACGCAGGCGGCCAGCATCGATGCATAGGTGCTGCGCATCGTCGGCGTGCCCGCGCCGCGGGTGATCGCGCCGGCGATCCGTATCGCGGTGCCGGCGGCCTGCATCGCGGCGGAGGCGGCCCGCATGGCTGCGCTCGGCGCGCGCATCTGCGCGTGACGCCCCGCTTCGGCCGCGAGCTTGCCGGCGAGCGTGGTCGCGTTCCGGCACGCCGCGAGAGGATCGGCGCCGGTCCGCGCGATCCTCACGAGACCGCGGCCGCGTTTGCGCGCTGCGCGGCGCATCGGAGCCGCGCCCTCGCGAGCCCGCGAGGGCGTCGCGCACACCGGCTCATCCACGATCGCCCGCCATCAGTTCGACGACGCGCGCAGCGCGGCGGCGGCGTCGAGGATCCCCGCGCCGGGCGGCGCGTTCGAGCAGGACGCGCCCGTTGTGGGGGACGCGCGCGCGGTGGCGGTCAGGCGCTGTGCGATCTGCGCGGGCGTCAGTTGCGGGTTCGTCGCGAGCATCAGTCCGATCACCCCCGCGACCTGCGGCGCCGCGAGGCTCGCGCCGTTGTTGGTCGCGTAGGTATAGGCGGCGGGCGTCGTGGCGCCCGTATTGGTGGTCGACAGGATGCCGGAGCCGGGCGCGCTCAAGGTGACATAGGCGCCGTAGTTGCTGTACGACGCACGCCGCGCGGTGTTGTCGGTCGCGCCGACCGCGATGACGCCTTGGCAGTTCGCGGGCGTGTCCTGCGCGTTCGCGAGCCCGTCGTTGCCCACGGCGACCACGACACTCGCGCCCTGTGCGTTCACGTCGTCGATCGCTTGCTGGAACGTGGTGCCGCACGGGCCGGTGCCGCCGAGGCTCAGGTTGATCACGCGCGCCGGATGCGGGTTGGCGGGCACGCCGTCGACCGGCAGTCCGGCGGCCCAGCGCATGGCGTCGACCACGTCGCCCGTGGTGCCGCCGCACTTGCCGAGCACGCGCACGGGCAGGATCTTGCCGTACCAGCTGACCCCCGCGATGCCGATGCCGTTGTTCGCGCTCGCGCCGACGATGCCGGCCACCTGCGTGCCGTGCCACGTGCTGTTGTGCGCGCCCGTGATGCAGTTGTAGAACGGTCCGCCGGGCGTGCCGTATTCCTGGGCGGTGACCCAGTCGCCGGGATCGGTCGCGTCCGCGCTGCGTCCGTGGCCGTTGTTGCCGGTGTCGAGGCTGGTGATGAAGTCGTAGCCGGGCAGCAGGTTGCCGACCAGGTCCGGGTGCGGGACGTAGCCCGTGTCGAGCACCGCGGTGACGATGCCGGGCGAGCCGGTCGTGATGCTCCATGCGGCCGGCAGATCGATGCCGCTGGTCGGATCGAACAGGTTCCATTGCTGCGCATAGTCGGGGTCGGTCGGCACGGAGCGGGCGGCCAGGCGGAGATCGGGTTCCGCGTATGCGACGTCGTCGTCCGCCGCGAACGTCCGGGCGAGCGTAGCCGCGTCCGCCGCGGCCAGCGTCTGCCCCAGCGACAGCAGCGCCGCGCCGCCCGAGACGGTACGTTCGAGCCGGATCGCGCCGCTGAAGGCCGATGCCGCGGCGAACGCCGAAGCCGGCGTGGCGTCGCGCGTGCCCAGGCGGCCGGTTACCCGCGCGATCACGGCGTCGATGCGGCTGGCGCTGTTCGTCGCGGCCATCATCGATCCGCCGCCGGCCGACGCGGTTTCGCTGCGCAGTTTGACGAGCAGGTGATCGACGAGCGCCTGCGGCGCGGTACTTCCCGACGATGGCGGCGTGCTTGCGGCCGCCTGCGCGACGGCGCACGCGGGGCTCGGCGACGATGCCGCCGGCGTGTCGGGCGCGGAGGCGGCGGGCGGCGCTGGCGACGCATTGCTCGCGCTGCTTCCGCCGCCTCCGCCGCCACCGCCTCCGCAGCTGACTGCGAGCAGTGCCGCCGCGATGGACGCAAGGACTGACAAGGGACGTGTCGAACCGGCCCCCGGCCGGTTGGGGACGATCTGATCCATAGGCATGTTGGCTGTCCTGCCGGGGCGTCGAGCCGTCGCGCTGAGCCGGAACGGTCGGAAGCCGCGGATAGGGAGAAGCCGTCGAGATCCTCGTTAATGGGCGGGACTCGATACGGCCTCGCCGGGTTTGGTTGCACTTTTTTTGTTGCGAACGCTCTGCGGCGTATAGGTAGTCGGTTGTTCGATACCGCGATTTCATTCGCGAGGAATGGATCGTTATTGCAATCGACGCGGCACCGGATTCAATATTGTCGATTCACTCAGGCTTGTAAATCGGTCAAAGGTCTCGGGACCGTGCTGATCGACTGGACCTAGGTCCAACCAGCGTCGAGAAATGCCGGAACGAAGGAATACCCGCGATGGAAAAGGACCGAAAAAGCCGAACGATAAAACCAATCGCGATCCGAAGGGCGGCGCGGCTAATTCCGATGAAATGGCAATGGCGATGAAGGGCTGCCGGATAGTCCGTCGGCGTCATGCCGACGGACTGTCGGGAATGCGACGGATTGCGGGATCGGAGGAGATCGGTGCGGTGCTATCGCGTAATACGGCGAGGATGCGGCACGAGCGCGTGGTATGACGATAGGCGCGATTCTCGCGTACCGGATGTGCAATGAATCGGTTTGAATTGAATAGCGCACTGTCGATGGACACTGAAATGCCTTTGTCGGGTGTTCCTGACAATGCTTGATTATCTTGAGCGGCCAGTGAGGGAAAATGGTCGTGCCTGAAAGTTTGTCCTCTCGGGCAGTTTGGTAGCTACGATCCTTTGTTCCCCCGGACAGCAGGGTTGTTTCACGCCACGCCCGTTTTGCGGGCGTGGCGTTTTTTTTCGTCGCGATCGATGCCGGGTTCGTCCGGTTGCGCGAAGCGGCGCGTGAATGTCAGGCTTCGCGTTGCGTCGGTCGCCATGCTGCACGGCCATGCCGTGGGATGCGAGCGGGGCTTTTTCTCGGCGATGGCCGCGAACGATGCGCCGACGCATCGCGGGCGATGCGGATTCCCGACGACGGGCGGCGGAGAGCGGACGCATCTCATGCGGGGCTCGATCGTCGGAGATCGCGTTCGATGGCGTCCGCTCCCATGCTTATCGTTATGTTGAAGAGTACATAGCGATTCGACGCCGGATCCGGCAGTCCATCGTTATGGATTGCATATCAATGTGCCCGGCCACGGGGAGCGATGCGAACAACCGGGACATCGGTTGCTTCATCCGGACGGATCCTTGCCGATGCCGGACGGCCTCGTCCGATGCCAAGTCAACGCAGTCCGGGAAACAGGCGAGATGGGGAGATGGCTACCCGGCCGGGGCACGCATGAGCGATACATGACGGATGCAGGAAGCGCAGCGTTTCCAGAAGACGGTTCATCGCGCGTGACGGCCGCGAAAGGGCGGTGCGCAATGGTCCTGCCGGACGGGGAGGGCGGCGATTCGGCGTACTTCGACTATCCGGAATCGCGACCAGACCGGATTCGTTTCGCGAGCGCGGCCCGCCTCGGCGGAGCTAGTGCATGTACGTGACGCTGCGGGCCCTGGCGCGGATCTCGAGCCCCGCGTCCAGCAGGGAAATCGAGAACCAGCGGGCGATCTTCAGCACGCCGCTGACGGTGAAGGACGGCAGCCAGTCGTTGAGAATGCGCATGGCCGCTTCGCTGTGCGTCGTCTGCAGATGCGCGATCGTCTGCAGCAGCGATGCCTCGTCGTTGGCGAGATCGGTCGCGCAGCGGCAGCGGGTATCGAGCGGCCGGCACGACGCGCAGGTCAGCGAATACATCAGCATGTCGAAATGATCGAGGCCGTCGGTGTGCAGCCCGGCGTCCACGAGTACGTCGCGCCACGACTTCTGCTCGCGGGCGGTGCCGCAGTCGGGATGCAGCCAGGTGCGCACGGCGGCCAGCACGGTCTGCTCGGCGAGATCGGGATGTTGCGCAAGCGAATCGTCGAGCAGCGAATGGTTGTGCGCGGCGGAACGATGGAAATTCATGGAACCTCCGAAGTCTGTCTGGGCGGGTCGCGCAAGGCGGCCCGGGAAAAATGGCGGGCGGCGCGCGGCGCCGCCGGCGACGGCGGGCGCGCTACGGCTGCAGGCCGCGCCATTCGCGCACGAACGCGTCGCGCGCCGGGCGGACGACGCGGTTCGCCCGCGCGGGCGGCGTACCGACGAACAGGAAACCCAGCAGGCGTTCGTCGGGGCCGAAGCCGAGTGCGTCGTGCATGTCGGCTTCGTAGCTGTCGGCGCCGGTGGCCCAGAAGCCGCCGTAGCCGAGCATGTGGATCGCATTCAGCATGTTCATCGTCGCGGCGCCCACGGCGAGCAGCTGCTCGACCTCGGGGACTTTCGACGCGCGGTTCACGGCTGCGGCGAGCGCGATGATGACCGGCGCGGCCAGCGCCTTCTGGCGGCGATGGTCGTGCGAGCCGGGCGGATCGTCGGGGGCGCGCGCGTCGGCGAGCCGCACCAGCACGTCGCCCAGTGCGTGCCGGGCCGCGCCGCGAATCACGACGAAGCGCCACGGGCGCAGATTGGCGTGGTCGGGCGCGCGCAGCGCCGCGTCGAAGATCGTGTCCAGTTCGTGGTCGCCGGGCGCGGGCTCCGACAAGGGCCAGCAGGACTGGCGGGATAGCAGCCACTGCAGCGGGTCGTGCGGATCTGCCGGGGCGGCGCGGGACGGCGCCGCGGAGAGAGGAGCATTCATGAGTAGAAGTCGTCCGAAGGATGCCGCCATCATCGGACAATTTCGACGTAATTGCAAATGATTCTCATTTGGAAGTTGATCTGGCTCGTATTTGTACCGGGCCGCCATGACGTGCCGACGTGCCCGGACATGGCCTCTTGCCCCCAAGCACATGAGATCTCGGGCCGGGGTGTGCGTTGCCTTGGTTTCGGCTCGGGAGCGTGAGTGCCGGGCTTCGGGGCGGCCGATGCGGCGCTGTGTGGATCGCCGTTTGATCCGCTCCGTTGACCCCATCCTGGATCAAATCCATCGCGTGGGACACGGCAATAGGACGAGTTAGTTTCTGCCGCAGACGTTGTGAAATCCCCGATTTATCCCGCCGACGCAATCCACGGGGAGTGGGACCGATTACTTTACCGTGCGTTACAAACGGTGCGACGCCAGCGGCCAAAGGTTCGCCGGCAGGGTGCCTGAAGTCAGGGGAACCGACCGCGCCGGTTGAAACGTATCCGTCCGAACAGCCTCGTCTGCTCGGGAATCGGTTCAATTGATTCGCAGTCCATATTTTGAAGATGGTTTGTCAAATGCTGTGCGCCGGCCTGGCGTCAGGCATGTTGTGGTCCGGGCCGTCCGCCCGTTCTCAGACCGTCATGCCGCCGTCCGCCGCCGCGCAGCGTCATCAGGAGCAGCAGCTCGACGCGGTGACGCGGCAGGCCGCCGACACGCCGGACGTGTTGACGCCGAGGGCGGCCGGGCAGGCTGGCGTGTTGCGCCTGCCGGCCGAGACGCCGTGCGTGGATATCGCGACGGTGGAATGGCGCGGCGCCGAGTCGTTCCCGTGGCTGGCGACCCAATCGCCCGGCGAGGGCGCCTGCGTCGGCGGGAAGGGGCTCGAAGCGATTCGGGCCTGGGCGACGCATGAGCTGGTCGCGCGCGGTTACGTGACGACGCTCGTCGCGGTCCCGGCGCAAAGTCTCGCCGACGGGCACCTGATTCTCGAGGTGCTGCCCGGCCGTATCGGCCGCATCGTCGACGGATCCGGCAGCCTGGGCCGGAGCGGCACGCTTTTGCCGCGTTCGGCCGGCCGTCTGCTCAACGTGCGCGACCTCGACCAGGCGATCGAGAACATCCGCAGGCTGCCCGGACAGGCGGCCACGGCGTTCGACCTCGTTCCCGGCGAGTCGGTCGGCGAGAGCGACATCCAGATCCGGCATCCGGCGGATGCGCGCCGCGTCCGGCTCATCCTGACCGCCGACAACGGCGGCCTCAATGCGACCGGCCGCAACCAGTTCGGCGCGATCGTCGCGATCGATTCCCCGCTTGGCCTCTACGACCAGTTGATCGCCACCGTCAACAACGACGCGAATCCCGGCCATGCCGTGCGCGGATCGCGCTCGCGCAGCGTCGCCTGGAACGTGCCGTTCGGCTATGGCTCGTTCTCCATCGGCGCGAGCGAGTGGGCGACCCGGCAGCCGCTCGACGGGCTGGGCGCCGATCTGGTCTACGCGCGCCGTACCCGGCGGCTGGAAGCGGGTATCGGCTACGTGCCCTACCGGTCGAGCCACGGCAAATCCATGGTCCGGTTCAAGCTCGTCAAGCGGAGCGACCGTTCGTGGCTGGCCGGAGAGGCGCTGCAGGTTCAGCGCCACGACATCACCAGCTACGACGTGTCGGCGGCGCATCACGAGAAATTCGCCCGTGCGTCGGTGGAGGCGGGCGTCGGCATGCGCGGCAGTCTCGCCGGCCTCAGCGGATTTCCCGGCTACGTCCATGGGCAGTCGAACTGGAGCGGGCGCTACCGGGTCGTCACGACGAACGTCGCGATCGACGCGCCGTTCGAAGCCGCCGGACACCGCCTCGGTTACCGGGGCACGTTCGTGCTGCAGCACGCGCCGGTTCCGGTGCCTTCGACGGAATGCCTGCAGATCGGCGGCCGCTACACGGTGCGCGGGTTCGACGGCAACCGGACCCTGGTCGGGCGCGGCGGCTGGGTCGCGCGCAACGAAGCGGCGGCCCGCGCGTTCGGCGCCGGCGAGGCCTATCTCGCGCTCGATGCAGGGCAAGCCTGGGGCGATTTCGACAACACGGGCAGCCGCCTGCTGGTCGGGGCGGCGCTGGGGTTGCGCGGCGGCTACCGCTGGTTCGGCTACGACGTCGCACTCGGGGTGCCGATCAGGAAACCGGCTTCCCTGTCCAGCCCTTCTCCCACCCTCGACGTGCAGCTCACCGCTCGTTTTTAACGCTCAGGCGGCGCCGTGCGGTGCCAAAGGGGGGCGCCATGTAATCCATACGCCGAGCGATTCACATAGAACGGGTGTGCGTCTCCGCCTGTCGTCTTTTCAATGAGTCTGGAATATCCATGAAAAACAAAATGCCTTGCCACTCGCCTCGCAGCCTGCCGTTCAAGGGCACGAAACTGGCGATGGCGTTCGCGCTCGTCCTGCCGGCCCTTGCCGCACACACCGCGCTTGCGCAATCCGCGCCGACACCGGACCCGAGCGCCGCGCAACAGCCCGGCATCGCCGCGGTCAACGGCACGCCGATCGTCAACATCGTGGCGCCGAACGGCGCGGGCGTATCGCACAACCGCTTCACCGACTACCAGGTCGGCCCGAACGGGTTGATCCTCAACAACAGCAGCACGGCGGTGCAAACGCAGCTCGGCGGCCGCATCGACGGCAACACGCAACTGGGCGGAACGTCGGCCAGCGTGATCCTCAATGAAGTGACGGGCGCCGGCGTTTCGCGGCTGCAAGGCGCGACCGAGATCGCCGGCCCGGCCGCCCGCCTGATCGTCGCGAATCCGAACGGCATCGGCACGGATGGCGCGAGCTTCATCAACGCGACGCGCGTGACGCTGGCGGCGGGCAATCCGGTGTTCGACAAGGACGGCGGCATCGCGAGTTTCGACACGCGCGGCCGGGTCGCGATCGACGGGGCCGGGCTCGATGCGGGCAACGTCGCTCAGCTCGATCTCGTCGGGCAATCGATCCGCGTCAATGCCGATCTGCGGGCGCGGACACTCGCGGCGGTCGCGATCGACGGCAACGTGGCGTTCGACGGCGACCGTGTCACGTACCGGGAGAAGGCCGGCAGTGCGCCGTCCGACGGCGACGTGCCGGACGTGCTGCTCGACGTGTCGAGGCTGGGCAGCATGCACGCCAATGCGATTACGCTCGTCGGCAAGTCGCGGGGCGTCGGCGTCAACGTCGCGGGCAAGGTGGACGTGGTGGCGGGCGACCTCGAGGTTTCGAAGACGCGCGGGATCGTCATCAACGGCAAGGAGGTGACCGGCGCGCCGGACGACGCCGCGCGCCGGAGCGCGCGCATGGCCGGCAACGGCGGGCTCGCGGTCGCGGGCAATCTGCGCAACGGCGGCACGGTGCATGCGGAGCGGGTGTCGATTCAGAACGATGTCGAGGTGGCCGACGGCGCGTCGTTGCAATCGGACAAGGATCTCGCGATCGAAGGGAGCGCCATCAATGCGGGCAGGTTGCGAGGTAGGGAAGCGGTCTCGATCCGCGGCAGCCTGACCAACCGGCAGGGCGGCCGGATCGACAGTGGCGGCGCGATCAGTATCGGCGGCGCGGCGGATAACGCCGGCGAATTGCGAAGCGCAGCGTCGACCACGATCGGCGGGAACCTGCTCAACCGGCAACGCGCCGAAATCGACAGCGGCGGCGCGATCAGTATCGGCGGCGCGGCGGATAACGCCGGCGAATTGCGAAGCGCAGCGTCGACCACGATCGGCGGGATCCTGCTCAACCGGCACCGCGCCGCAATCGACAGCGGCGGCGCGATCAGTCTCGGCGGCGCGGCGGATAACGCCGGCGAATTGCGAAGCGCAGCGTCGACCACGATCGGCGGGAACCTGGTCAACCGGCAACGCGCCGAAATCGACAGCGGCGGCGCGATCGATATCGGCGGCGCGGCGGATAATGCCGGCCAACTGCGAGGCAACGCGTCGATCCGAATCGGCGGCGGCCTGATCAACCGGCAAGACGGCCGGATCGACAGCGGGGGGGTGCTCGGTATCGGCGGCGGCGCGGATAACGCCGGCGAACTGTGGGGAGAGAAGGCCGTCAAGGTCGGCGGCAACCTGAAGAATCTCCAGGGTGCGCGGGTCGGCAGCGCGGGGGCGGTCACGGTTGACGGGGCGGTCAGCGGCCCTGGCGAGATCGAGCAGTTCGTCAAGCCCGACCCTGTGCCGCCGGTTGAGCCGCCGGTGGTTGAACCGCCGGTTGAGCCGCCCGTGGTCGAACCGCCGGTTAAGCCGCCAGTAGTCGAGCCGCCGGTTAAGCCTCCGGTAGTCGAACCGCCGGTGGTAGTTCCCCCGGTCGTGACCCCTCCGACGCCCCCGGTCGTCGTCCCGCCGGTCAAGGTGCCGGTTCCCACGATCGTGTTGCCGGCGTGGATGAAGCCGTACGTCAGCGAGCGCAACTTGCCTTACGTGACCTTCGAATAAGCGGGCATGACATCTATCGGCGCGGGGATGGGATCCACCGGTAAGGACGGCGCCTCGGCCCGACGGGAACCCCGGGCGGCGGGTATGCGTTTCGACCCGGTGCGGCCCGCGTCCGATGATGGCCCGGGTCATCTTGTATGGCCCGGCAAGCCGGCAGCACAGTCGTGTATGGAAGAGCCGGGGGGGGCGCCGCCCGGAGCCGAGTCACCCCGACCGCCATTCGCGGAACGGAATGGGCGGCCGCCGATGCCGCCGGCCCATGCGGCATGCGCCGTATCCGAATAGAAGAACCCGTCCGGCGCGGCCAACGGCGCGCCGCGCACGGCCGCAACCGTCACTGCCGCTGCGCGGCCCGCTCGCCGAACAGCGCCGGGGTGGCCCGCCCCATCAGGCCGCGTCGCAGGAATCCGTAACCGGTCCTGATGATGACCGCGCCGATCGCCATCGCCACTAGATCGTCGAGACGCCGGAACCCGGCCAGCGCGCCCGCGATCGCCAGCGTCGCGAGCAGCGACGACAACGCATCCGCCCACACGTGCGACGCACTTGCCTCCAGCAGCGTCGATCCGGTGACGCGCGCCTGCCGCCGGAGCCAGCGCGACAGGCCGGCCTTGACGAGCAGCGCGGCGATCAGCAGCACCAGCGTCAGGCCGTCGGGGCTGACCACCGGCGTCGTGCCGATGCGGGTGGCCGCGAGCCAGATCATCTCGAGGCCGGTGCCGGCCAGCAGCACGCCGAGCCCGAACAGCGCAAGCGGTTCGTAAGTCGGCCGCTGTCCGACCGGCAGCCGGGCGTCGAGCCGGCACGCCAGCAGAACGAGCGCGTCCGCGCCGAGATCGATGCTTGCATGCAGTGCGTCGGCTAGCACGCCCGACGAGTGTGCGGACCACGCCGCGCCCAGCTGGATGGCGACCACCAGCAGGTTGACGAACAGTCCGGCGGCCAGCGCCCGGGTAATGGCCGGGTAGGGAACAGGTGATGCATGCAACGGACTCTGCATGGCCGCTTGGCTTGTCTTGTGGGAAGAGTCAAGACAGTACCGGCCCCGAGTGGCAAGTCCGTGACACCCGGCGTCGCGCCTCCTCCGGCGAGGCCGGCGCGCTCAGACTTTCTCGGCCGCCGCCGCGATCCGCGCGGCACGCGTCCTGCCGCCCGCCGCACCGGCCCGAGCCGCCGGTTCGGCGGGCCGGTTGATGATGAACGACCACAGCTGCTCGGCCGCGAGCCCGCGCTTGCGCGCCGAGCGGTACAGCCGGATTTCCAGTTCGGTCACCCATTCGCCGGCCCCCGCCCGCACGAGGCTGCCGTCCTCCAGCTCCTTCGCGATGCAGCTCTCGGGCAGCCAGCCGATCCCGTGGCCCGCCAGCACCATGCCTTTCAACGCCTCCGACATGTGCGTCTCGAAGCAGCGGTGCATCACATACGGCTCCGCCGCGTTGAGCAGCAGCATCTCGACGACGTTGCCGAGAAACGCGCCGGACGAATAGGCAAGCAGCGGCAGCGGTTTGCCCGGCGTGCCGGGCAGCTGGAACTGCGGACGGCCGTCGGCATCGGGCGTCGAGACCGGCAGGATGCGTTCGACGCCGAGATTGACGAACGGAAAGTGATTCGGATCGAGCACGATCGGCAATTGCGGATGGTGATAGCCGAGCAGCAGGTCGCATTCGCCCTCGACGAGCTGCTGCACGCCCTCCGGCACGTTCACCGCGTTCACGCGCGCGGTGACGTTGCCGAAGTCGCGGTTCAGCCGCTTCAGCCATTCCGGAAACAGCGTGAAGACGAGCGTATGCGCGACCGCGAAGCGCACGACGTGATCGCTCTCGGCGAACTGGTCGTAGCCATTCACCAGATTACGGGCGGCATACATGCTGCGCAGGATGTCGGCGGCGAGACTGCGGAACATCTGGCCGGCGGGGGTGAGGGTGATCGGCGTGACGCTGCGGTCGACCAGCTTCGCGTCCATCCAGTTTTCCAGCGAGGCGATGCGCCTGCTGAAGGCCGACTGCGTCAGATGCCGGTTGCGGGCTGCGCGGGAAAAACTCTTGGTGTCCGCGAGGCTCAGGAAATCTTCCAGCCACTTTGCTTCCATATCGATCTTCGCTGTTCTTTTACCGGCGCGCGCCGAACGGCGGCGCGTTTGCGCACAGGCTCAAGCCTACCGCGCCGGGCTTCAAGCATACCGATGTTTTTTTTCGATGGGTGTCAGTCGAAATATGCATGGGCGTTGCCCGCATAAATACGGCTGCATACCGTTTCCTGTCCGGCCGGACCTGACCGGACGGTCAGCCCCGGTCTCCGGCGTCATGCCCGGAACCGGCCGGACCGCGCGCCGGCCCCGTCGCGCCACGCGCCGGGCGGCTCATCCGCATTCGACAGGGAGCACCACGATGTCCACACTGGATCAGCAACCGGCCGGCCCGACGGCCGGCGATTCCGGCCGCAAGGATTGGCTTGAATCGCACGAGGCGGGATACCACAAGACGCTCGGCAACCGCCAGGTGCAGATGATCGCGATCGGCGGCGCGATCGGCACCGGGCTCTTTCTGGGCGCGGGCGCGCGGCTGCAGACGGCCGGCCCCGCGCTCGCGGTCGTCTATCTGCTGTGCGGCGTGTTCTCGTTCCTGATCCTGCGCGCGCTGGGCGAGCTGGTGATGCACAGGCCCAGCAGCGGCAGCTTCGTGTCGTATGCGCGCGAGTTCCTCGGCGAGCGCGCGTCGTTCGTCGCGGGCTGGATGTACTTCCTCAACTGGGCGATGACGGGCATCGTCGACATCACCGCGGTCGCGCTGTACATGCATTACTGGGGGGCCTTCGGCGGCGTGCCGCAGTGGCTCTTCGCGCTCGGCGCGCTGCTGATCGTCACCGCGATGAATCTGATCGGCGTGAAGTGGTTCGCGGAAATGGAGTTCTGGTTCGCGCTGATCAAGGTCGCGGCGATCTCGCTGTTCCTGCTGGTGGGCGTCGCGATCGTCGGCACCGGCCTGTCGGTTGCCGGGCATCCGACCGGCCTGCACCTGATCACGGAGCACGGCGGTGTGTTTCCGCACGGTTGGCTGCCCGCGTTCGTGTTAATCCAGGGTGTGGTGTTCGCGTTCGCCGGCGTCGAGCTGGTCGGCACGGCGGCGGGCGAGTGCAAGGATGCGCGGCGGATCCTGCCGCGGGCGATCAACAGCGTGATCTGGCGGATCGCGCTGTTCTACGTCGGCTCGGTCGTGCTGCTCGTCTGCCTGTTGCCATGGAGTGCTTACAGAGCCGGCCAGAGCCCGTTCGTGACCTTCTTCGGCGCGCTCGGCGTGCCGGGCATCGGCTCGGTGATGAACGTGGTGGTGCTGTCGGCCGCGCTGTCGAGCCTGAATTCCGGGCTCTATTCGACGGGCCGGGTGCTGCGCTCGCTCGCGATGGGCGGCTCGGCGCCCGCGCTGCTCGGACGGATGAGCGCGCAGTCGGTGCCTTACGCGGGCATTCTGGTGACGGTCGCGATCTACGTGGTCGGCGTGGTCTTGAACTATCTGGTGCCGTCGAGCGTGTTCGAGATCGTGCTGAACATCGCGTCGCTCGGGATCATCAGTACCTGGGGGTTCATCGTCGTATGCCAGATGAAATTCCGGCGCGCGGTCGCGCGCGGCGAGGTGGAGGACGTGCCGTTCAGGATGCCCGGGGCGCCCGTGACCGCGTGGCTCACGCTGCTGTTCCTGGCGGGCGTGATCGTGATGATGGCGTTCGACTATCCGAACGGCACCTGGACCGTCGCGTCGATCCCGCTCGTCGCGCTGCTGCTGGTGCTCGGCTGGCACTGGGTGCGCCGGCGCACCAGCCGCACGATGCTGAAGCCGACCATTCCGTCGGTTGCGCTGACGCAGAGCATTCTGGAGGATGACGAACGGTAGCGCGCACCGCCGTGGTGCGGCGTGCCGCGTCTCAGTGCTAATCCGGATGAAGAAACCCGCTAGCGCAAGGCACGCTCTTTGCTCAATACTCTATACGCCGGTCCGGCATGTGCGATGCCGAGCAAAAACGATGGAGAAATTCAATGAAGCCATTCGACGAAATGCTGCAATCCGGCGATAACGTCAGAGCGCCTTACGCGCGCCTGAAGCAATGGCTCGATTCCCAGAACCCGGCCAGCCTGGCCCAGAAGGCGCACGACGCCGAGGGCGTGTTCCGCAAGACCGGCATCACGTTCGCCGTGTACGGCGACGCCGAAGCCGCCGAACGGCTGATTCCGTTCGACATCGTGCCCCGGATTATTTCCGGACAGGAATGGAATCGGCTGTCGCTCGGCATCGAGCAGCGCGTGATGGCGCTCAATGCGTTCCTCGACGACATCTATCACCGCCAGGAAATCGTGCGCGCGGGCATCGTGCCCAGGGAGCTGATCGCGCACAACAGCGCGTTCCTGCCCGAGATGATCGATTTCCGTCCGCCCGGAAACGTCTACACGCACATCATCGGCGTCGACATCGTCCGGACCGCGGAAAATCAGTTCTACGTGCTGGAGGACAACGCGCGCACGCCGTCCGGCGTCTCGTACATGCTGGAAAACCGCGAGACGATGATGCAGCTGTTCCCCGAGCTGTTCCAGCAGGTCAAGGTGCGGCCGGTCGAGACCTACCCGCAGCTGCTGCGCCAGTCGCTCGCCGCGGTCTGTCCGCCGGGCGGCAACGCCGACAACCCGACGGTGGCCGTGCTGACGCCCGGCATCCACAATTCGGCGTATTACGAGCACGCGTTCCTCGCCGATCAGATGGGCGTGCATCTCGTCGAGGGCAGCGACCTGCAGGTGGTGGGCGACCGCGTCGCGATGCGCACCACGGAAGGTTTCCGGCCGATCGACGTGCTGTACCGCCGGCTCGACGACGCGTTCCTCGATCCGCTCACGTTCCGGCCGGATTCGGTACTCGGCGTCGCCGGGATCATGGATGTCTACCGCGCGGGCAACATCACCATCGCGAACGCGCCCGGCACCGGCATCGCCGACGACAAGGCGATTTATTCGTACATGCCGGAGATCGTCGAGTTCTACACCGGCCGCAAGGCGCTGCTCGAGAACGTGCCGACCTGGCGCTGCGCGGAGGCCGACAGCCTCAAGTACGTGCTCGAACACCTGGAGGAGCTGGTGGTGAAGGAGGTCCACGGCTCCGGCGGCTACGGGATGCTGGTCGGCCCCGCGTCGTCCCGGGCCGAGCGCGAAGCGTTCGCGGCGAAGCTGCGCGCGCGTCCCGCCAACTACATCGCGCAACCCACGCTCGCGCTGTCGACCACGCCGATCCTGACCGAGAAGGGGCTGGCGCCGCGCCACGTCGACCTGAGGCCGTTCGTGCTGGTGTCGGACCGGATTCGTATCACGCCGGGCGGCCTGACGCGCGTCGCGCTGAAGGAGGGGTCGCTCGTGGTCAATTCGAGCCAGGGCGGCGGCACCAAGGATACCTGGGTGCTCGCCGACTGACGGCGTGCGGGGGCGCGGCGCCATGGGCGCGCGCCCGGGCGGAACAACGATCGGAGTGGACGACACATGCTTCTTGGACGGACGGCAAGCGGGCTTTACTGGATGTTTCGCTATATCGAACGCGCGGAGAACACCGCGCGGATCGTCGACGCGGGCCTGAGGATGGCGCTGACGCGCACGGCGGACGCACCCGCCGAGTGGTCGTCGGTGCTGGTCAGCTCGGGCGCGGACGAGGGCTACCGGGAGAAACACGACACCTACACGGCCGATGCGGTGGCCGAATACCTGCTGCGCGACCGGGACCACCCGTCGAGCGTGATGTCCTGCCTCGAATACGCGCGCTCGAATGCGCGGATGGTGCGCACCGCGCTGACCCGCGAGGCGTGGGAGAGCGTCAACAGCGCGTGGCTCGGGCTCAAGCGCGCGCTCGCGAAGCCGATCGCGCCGAGCGAGCTGCCGGCGATCCTCGACGAGATCAAGCGCGAAACCGCGCTGATTCTCGGCAGCTTCTACAGCACGATGCTGCGCAACGAGATCTTCGATTTCGCGCAGATCGGCGCGTTCGTCGAGCGCGCGGACAACACCGCGCGGATTCTCGACGTGAAGTACCACCTGCTGCTGCCGTCGGTGTCGCACGTCGGCACGATCCTCGACAACTACCAGTGGGAGTCGATCCTGCGCTCGGTGGCCGCGCACCGGTCGTACCGCTGGGTGTACGACGTGCAGTACAAGCCGCTCAACATCGCCGACTACCTGATCCTCAACGGCCGGATGCCGCGCTCGCTGCGGTTTTCGTACGGCCGGATCGTGAACAGCCTCGGCCATCTCGCGAAAGATTACGGACTCACGCACGGCTGTCACGAAACGGCGGCCAGAATCCAGCAGACGCTGGCGGACAACTCGGTCGAACGGATCTTCAAGAGCGGCCTGCACGAATTCCTTACCGATTTCATCGCCCGGAACAACAGCCTCGGCGTCGAGATCGCCCAAGCCTACAACTTCGATTGAGAGCCATCATGCGACTTGCTATCCGCCATATCTCGCACTATCGCTTCGATGACAACGCCGCCTACGTGCTGCAGCGCCTGCGGCTGCGGCCGCAGACCGGACCCGGGCAGACCGTGCGCGCCTGGCAGGTGACGATCGGCGGCGTCGAGCCGACGCTTACCTACGCGGACGGTCTCGGCAATCGCACCGATCTCGTCCGCCACGAGCGCGACAAGCCGGAGATCGTGATCATCGCGGCGGGCGTGGTCGAGACGCAGGATCGCGCGGGCATCGTCGGTCACGTCGAAGGCTACGCGCCGCCGTGGATCTTCGAGCGCGAAACCGATCTGACCCGCGCGGGCGATGCGATCAAGGCACTGGCCGCCGCGCTGCCGATCGAGAACCGGAGCCTCGATGCGCTGCACTGGCTGATGACCGAGGTGCACGGGCGGATCGCCTACGCGCCGACCGCGTCCGATCTGTCGAACGATGCCGAAACCGCGCTGCAGAGCGGCGAAGGGACGAGCCGCGACCATGCGCACGCGTTCATCGCGGTGGCGCGCGCGCTGAAGGTGCCGGCGCGCTATGTGTCGGGCTACCTGATGACGGACGGACCGATGCAGCGGATGGCCGAGGCGATGCACCAGTCGAGCGGCGCGATGCAGCAGTCGCAGCAGATGCAGCTCGATGCCGACGGCATGTCGCAGCGCGCCGGCGATCTGGTGCAGCAGGCGCCGCAGCGGCCGGCCGTCACCGCCACTCAGCCGCCGTCGGGCCATGCATGGGCCGAGGCGTATGTCGAAGGGCTCGGCTGGGTCGGTTTCGATCCGTTCATGAATCGCTGTCCGGACGAGCGCTACGTGCGGATCGCGACGGGCCTCGACTATCGGGACACGATGCCGGTCTCCGGCCCCGGCGCGGTGCCGGTCGCCGTCGAGATCAGCGTGATCCAGTCGCCGGAACTCGTCTGAGTGCGTCCGGCCGCGCGCAGCGGGTGGCGCGCGCCCCGGCCCGATTCCGTTCGCACGGCGACGAAGCGCGCCGCGCGGACGCGGCGCACGGCGGCATCGGTTCGATGCGCCGCGCGCTGCTCGTCCCATTCAACCTGAACCGAACGGCCAAGCCATGTCCATCCACGTCGCGCTTCATCACACCACCCGCTACCGCTACGACCGCCTGATCACGCTCGGGCCGCAGGTCGTGCGGCTGCGGCCCGCGCCGCATTGCCGGACGCCGATCCTGTCGTACTCGATGCGCGTCGAGCCGGCGCAGCACTTCGTCAACTGGCAGCAGGATCCGTTCGCGAACTACATGGCGCGGCTCGTGTTTCCCGAGCAGACGACACGCTTCGAGATCACCGTGGATCTGGTCGCGGAGATGTCCGTCTACAACCCGTTCGATTTCTTCCTCGAGGAGCGCGCGGAACGCTTCCCGTTCGATTACGACGCGGCGGTGCGGCAGGAACTGGCGCCGTACCTCGCATGCGACCCGGAGACGAGCGCATCGCCCGCGTTCCGCGCCTACCTCGCATCGGTCGACCGGACGGTCGCCGGCACCGTGAATTTCCTGGTGGCGCTCAACCGTCAGCTGCAGAACGACATCCGCTACCTGGTGCGGCTCGAGCCGGGGGTGCAGACGCCCGAACAGACGCTGAGGCTCGCGTCCGGGTCGTGCCGCGACAGCGGCTGGCTGCTCGTGCAGCTGTGCCGCCATCTCGGCCTCGCGGCGCGCTTCGTGTCCGGCTACCTGATCCAGCTGACGCCCGACGTCAAGTCGCTCGACGGCCCGAGCGGCACCTCGGTCGATTTCACCGATCTGCACGCGTGGTGCGAGGTGTATCTGCCGGGCGCGGGTTGGATCGGCTTCGATCCGACCTCGGGGCTGCTCGCGGGCGAAGGCCATATCCCGCTCGCGTGCACGCCGCAGCCGACCAGCGCCGCGCCGGTCGAAGGCATGATCGACGATTGCGAAGTCGAGTTCGAGCACGAGATGGCGATCGCGCGGATCTACGAATCGCCGCGCGTCACGCTGCCCTACAGCGATGCGCAATGGAGCGACGTGCTGGCGCTCGGGGAGCGCGTGGACGCGGCGCTTGCCGCGGGCGACGTGCGGCTCACGCAGGGCGGCGAGCCGACCTTCGTGTCGATCGAGGATCGCGACGGCGCGGAATGGAACACCGATGCGCTCGGACCGACCAAGCGCGGCTATGCGACCTCGCTCGTGCAGAAGCTGCGCGACGAATACGGCGAAGGCGGTTTCCTGCATTTCGGGCAGGGCAAGTGGTATCCGGGCGAGCAACTGCCGCGCTGGGCGCTGTCGATCTTCTGGCGCGCCGACGGCGAAACGGTCTGGCACGACCCCGCGCTGTTCGCCGACGAGCGCGAGCCGTCGCCGTACACGACGGCCGACGCCGAACGCTTCATCCACTCGCTCTCGGCCCGGCTCGGCCTGAGCGCCGCGCACATCGAACCCGGCTACGAGGACGTCTGGTACTACCTGTGGCGCGAGCGGCGCCTGCCGGTCAACGTCGATCCGTTCGACTCGCGGCTCGACGACGAACTCGAGCGCGCGCGCTTGCGCAAGGTGTTCGACCGGAAGCTCGACAGCGTGATCGGCTACGTGCTGCCGCTCAAGCCGCTCGAGACGAATCCCGGCCTGTCGGGGCCGCGCTGGGAAACCGGGCCGTGGTTCTTCCGCGACGAGCGGATGTACCTGATGCCGGGCGATTCGCCGATGGGCTACCGGCTGCCGCTCGATTCCCTGCCGTGGGTGAGCCGCGCCGATTTTCCGTATCTGATCGAGCGCGACCCGTTCGCGCCGCAGCCGGCGCTGCCCGGCGCGGACGCGTTGCGCGCGCGCTATCTGAGCGCGGGCGATGCGCCGCGCTACCTGGGCGGGCCGCGCGGCGCGCCGGCCGCGCGCACCGTGATGCAGGCGAGCGCCGGGGCCGACGGCGAGACGCCGTCTCTCGACGCGCTCAAACGCGCGCCGGCGCGTTTCGAATCGGCCGCGGGGGTCACCCGCACCGCGCTGTGCGTCGAGGTGCGCAACGGCGTGCTGTATGTGTTCATGCCGCCGCTCGCCGCGCTCGAGGATTATCTCGAGCTGCTGAACGCGGTCGAGCTGACGGCCCGTTCGCTCGAAGCGAAGCTCGTGCTCGAAGGCTATCCGCCGCCGCGCGATGCGCGGCTGAAGATGCTGCAGGTCACGCCCGATCCGGGCGTGATCGAGGTCAACATCCATCCCGCGCACGATTTCGGCGAACTGGTGCAGCACACCGAATTCCTCTACGACGCGGCGTTTCGCACGCGGCTGTCGAGCGAGAAGTTCATGGTCGACGGCAAGCACGTCGGCACGGGCGGCGGCAATCACTTCGTGCTGGGCGGCGCAACGCCCGCCGATAGTCCGTTCCTGCGCCGCCCGGACCTGCTGGCGAGCCTGATCGGCTACTGGCACAACCATCCGTCG
Organism: Burkholderia alba; assembly: GCF_034721475.1. Taxonomy (NCBI): domain Bacteria; kingdom Pseudomonadati; phylum Pseudomonadota; class Betaproteobacteria; order Burkholderiales; family Burkholderiaceae; genus Burkholderia; species Burkholderia alba. The sequence continues at coordinate 240,485 of NZ_JAWJWL010000001.1, forward strand.
CTGTCCTACCTGTTCTCGGGGCTCTTCATCGGCCCGACGAGCCAGGCGCCGCGCGTCGACGAGGCGCGCAACGACCAGCTCTACGAACTCGATCTCGCGTTCGCGGAGATCCAGCGCAACACGCTGCTGTACGGGCAGGAGATGCCGCCGTGGCTGGTCGATCGCGTACTGCGCAACATCCTGATCGATGTGACGGGCAATACGCACCGCAGCGAGTTCTGCATCGACAAGCTCTATTCGCCGGATTCGGCGACCGGCCGCCTCGGCCTGCTCGAACTCCGCGCCTTCGAGATGCCGCCGCACGCGCGGATGAGCATCGTCCAGCAACTGCTGCTGCGCGCGCTGGTCGCGCGCTTCTGGCGCGCGCCGTACACGGTTGCGCTGACCCGCTGGGGCACCGGGCTGCACGATCGCTTCATGCTGCCCGCGTTCCTGCGGATGGATTTCGACGACGTACTGACGGAGATGCGCGACGCCGGCTTCGATTTCGATCCGGCGTGGTTCGCGCCGCACTTCGAATTCCGTTTTCCGCTGTACGGCCAGATCGCGGTGCGCGGCATCCAGCTGAGCCTGCGCGGCGCGCTCGAGCCGTGGCACGTGATGGGCGAGGAGGGCGCGCCCGGCGGGACGGTCCGCTATGTCGACTCGTCGCTGGAGCGGCTCGAGGTGTTCGTCACGGGGCTCAACGACAACCGCCACGTCGTGACGGTCAACGGCGTCGCGCTGCCGCTGCAGCCGACCGGCACCGTCGGCGAGTACGTCGCGGGCGTGCGTTACAAGGCATGGGCGCCGCCGTCGGCGCTGCATCCGACGCTCGGCGTGCATGCGCCGCTGACGTTCGACATCGTCGATACCTGGATGCAGCGCTCGCTCGGCGGCTGCCAGTACCACGTCGCGCATCCGGGCGGGCGCAATTATGCGACGTTCCCGGTCAACGCGTACGAGGCGGAAAGCCGGCGGCTCGCGCGCTTCGTGTCGATGGGGCACACGCCCGGCCGGATGACGGCGGCGCCCGCGGCGCCGAGCCGCGAATTCCCTTTCACGCTGGACCTGCGGTGCCGGTGAGGCGACGCGGACAGCCGTCAGGAGAGCGTACGATGACGGATGCGCGGCCGCGCCGGACGGGAATGTTAGGATGCGGCCTGAATGAGCGGGGCCGGCGGCGGGCGAGCGATCGCGCCCCGCCGGTGGACCTGTCCGCTCGCCCATGACGAACCGATACTGTGTTGCCTCTTTCCCACGACGATCTGGCTGCCGACGACGCCATGCATACGCTCTTCGAGACGGGTTCGGACGCCGCTGAGCTGGGCGCCGCGCTCGCGGCGCCCGCCGTTACCGGCCGCTACGACGAACTGCGCGGCGGCGCGGCGGCGCTGCGGACCGCCTCGCTCGCGCCCGCGTGGCGCGATTTCTTCACGCAGCTCGGCAGCGTCGGCTTCGCCGACCTCGATCGCCGCGCGGACGCGCTGCAGCGCCGGATGCGCGAGAACGGCCTCGCGTACCAGCTGCACGAGACGCGCGCCGGCGACGGCGCGGTGGGGCCGTGGTCGCTGGACCTGCTGCCGCTCATCCTGACTCCGCGGGACTGGACGACGATCGAACGCGGCGTGCTGCAGCGGATGCGTCTGTTGAATGCGATCCTCGCCGACATCTACGGCCCGCAGACGATCCTGCAGCGCGCTCTGCTGCCGCCGTCGCTCGTGACCGGACATCCGGGCTACCTGCGGCCGATGTGCGGCGCGACGGTGCCGGGCGGCACCTGGCTGCATGTCGCGGCGTTCGATCTCGCGCGCGGGCCGGACGGCCAGTGGCGGATGATGGCGCAGCATACGCAGGGACCGTCCGGCCTCGGCTACCTGCTCGAGAACCGGGTGATCGTGTCGCGCCTGTTTCCGCGCGCGTTTCGCGGGCTGCGCGTGCAGCGGCTCGCCGCGAGCTATCGCGCGCTGCTGCAGAGCATGCAGGCACTCAGCCCCGCGCGGAAGAATTCGCGGATCGTGCTGCTGACGCCGGGGCCGCACGCGGCGACGTATTTCGAGCACGCGTATCTGGCCCGCTATCTCGGCCTGACGCTCGTCGAAGGCGGCGATCTGACGGCCCGCGACAATCGCGTCTACCTGAAAACCCTGCGCGGGCTGGAGCCGGTGCACGGCATCCTGCGCCGCGTCGACGATGAATGGCTCGACCCGCTGGAACTGCGGCCGGACTCGATGCTCGGCGTGCCCGGGCTGCTGCAGGCGGTGCGCGCGGGCAACGTGCTGCTCGCGAACGCGCCGGGCTCCGGCTTCCTCGAATCGCCGGGCGTGCTGGGCTTCCTGCCGCGTCTCGCGGAGAGCCTGCTCGGCGAAACCCTGTCGCTGCCGGCGGTGCCGTCGTGGTGGTGCGGCGAGCCGGCGGCCTGCCAGGAGGCGCTGCCGCTTCTCGCGCGCGGCATCGTCAGGCCGAGTTTTCCGGCGGGCGTGCAGGCGGGCGGGTATTTCGACCCGGTGATCGGCGCGCGGCTCGCGCCGCAGCAACTGGCGGACTGGCGCGCGCGCATCGCCGAGCAGCCCGCGCACTACACGATCCAGTCCGATCTGCCGCTGTCGCAGGCGCCGACCTGGCCCGGCCGCGCGAGCGCCGGCGACGGCGGCGCCCGGATCGTGCCGCGCCCCGTGCTGTTGCGGGTGTTCGCGCTGGTCGACGGCGCGGGCGTGTGGCGCGTGCTGCCGGGCGGCCTGTCGCGTGTCGGCAGCCGCGACACGCTCTTCAATGCCCCGATGCCGCACGGCGGCAGCAGTATCGATACCTGGGTGATGACGGAAGGCCCGGTCGACTCGACGACGCTGCTGCAGACGCATCTCGGCCCGGACGATCTGGTCGAGCGGCCGCGGACGATTTCCAGCCGCGCGGCGGAGAACCTGTTCTGGCTCGGCCGCTACACCGAGCGCGCGGCGAACCTGACGCGGCTCGCGCGCGCGGCGCTCGAACGGCTGCGCGGCGAGGACGACGTCGAGAGTTCCGCGCACCTGCATCTGCTCGACGCCCTGTGCCGCGACAACGGACTGCTGCCGGCCGAGACGCCGTCGGCTGCCGAGGCGCCGCAGGTCTTCCAGCAGGCGCTGTCGCTGGCGTTGTCGCACCGTGCCGACCGCGCGTCGGGCATCGCGTCCTGCCTGTTCGGGATGCGCGGCGCGGCCGCCGCGATTCGCGAGCGCCTGTCGCGCGAGCAATGGCGGCTGATCGACGATGCGACGCAGCTGTTCGACGAAAGCGGCCGCGACGATGTCGAGCCGGAGGAACAGCTCGGCAACGACGCGCTGCAGCTGCTCGACCGCCTGAACCTGCTGCTGTCCGCGATCACGGGCGCGCAGACCGACAACATGACGCGCGACGACGGCTGGCGCCTGCTGTCGATCGGCCGGCAGATCGACCGGATCGAATTTTTGTCCGGGGTGCTGAAGAGCGCGTTCGAGGACGGCGCCGTGTCCAAGCAGGACGTCTTCGAACTCGTGCTGGAGTTGTTCGACAGCACGATCACGTTTCGCTCGCGATTCCAGCGCTGCTTCGATGTCGCGCCGCTGCTCGCGCTGCTGGTGCTCGACCGGGACAATCCGCGCTCGCTCGCGTGGGTCGCGCAGACCTTGCGCGGGCGGCTGTCGAAGGTCGAGCGCAGCGAAGGCTATGCGCTGTCGGAACTGGCGGAGGGGATGCCGGATATCGGCGAGTGGCCGCTGCATGCGCTGTGCGAGACCGACGCCGGCGGCGGCTATCCGTCGCTGCTCGCTCATCTTCAGGGCAGCGGCGATGCGGTGCGGGCGCTGTCGAACCGGATCGGCGAGCGCTACTTCAGCCACGTCAGGGATGCGGGCAGGGCGCTATGGGGCTGACGGCGAAATCATCGGACAAGGCGAAGGGCGCCGAACGCACGCGCAAGGCGCAGGGGCCGTCGCAGCCGGCCGTCGCCGCGCCGGCCGCGCCGAAGGGCCGCCTGCTGAGCGTGACGCACGATACGCGGTATCGCTATGCGGCGCGGGTCGAGTCCGCGCAGCATCAGGCGCGGCTCAGGCCGCTCGAGACCGCGCGGCAGCAGGTGCTCGAATTCGCGCTCGAGATCGAACCCGAGCCGGAGAGCCTGAGCGTCGAAACGGATTCGTTCGGCAATCAGCGGACCTCGTTCGCGCTGAATCTGCCGCACGAGGAGCTGTTCGTGCGAAGCCGCAGCCTGGTCCGGGTGACGCCCGCCGCGCTGTCGGCGGGCAAGCGCGGCGAGCCGCCGCGCGCGATCGCCGCGCCGGCGGCCGGGCAGGCGAGCGCGTGGGAAGCGGTGCGGGACCGCCTCAGCTATCGGGCGGGCCGGCCGTTCGATCCTGCGAGCGAGTTCGTGTTCGCGTCGCCGCACGTCGCCTGCCATCCGGATCTGGCCGCCTACGGGGCGGCGAGCTTCACGCCCGGGCGGCCGCTCGCGCAGGCGGCTTGGGATCTGATGCGGCGGATTCACGCGGATTTCGCCTATGCGCCGAACAGCACCGACGTCACGACGAGTGCGCTCGATGCGCTGCAATTGAAGCAGGGCGTGTGTCAGGACTTCGCGCACGTGATGATCGGCGCGATGCGCTCGCTCGGTCTGGCCGCGCGCTATGTGAGCGGCTATCTGCTGACGCAGCCGCCGCCGGGACAGCCCCGGCTGATCGGCGCGGACGCGTCGCATGCGTGGGTCGAGGTGTACGACCCGGCCTGGCCGGAGGATCGGGGCTGGCTGCAGCTCGATCCGACCAACGATCGCACGCCCGGCGACGACTACGTGATGCTGTCGATCGGCCGCGATTATGCGGACGTCACGCCGCTGCGCGGAGTGATTCGCGGCGGCGGCGCGGATCAGGTGCTGACCGTGGGGGTGACCGTGGCGCCCGTGGGGAGCGAGTAGCCGGCGAGGCGGGGGCGCGGTCCTGCGTCGGGCGCCTGCGCGGCCCGGCCGGCGCTCGTCGGGGGGCGCAGCGTCTTCATCGTTCGAGGCGCCGCAGCAGCATGGCTTTCACGTCCGGCCATTCCGGGTCGATGATGCTGAAGCGCACCGAATTGCGTTTCCGGCCGTCCGGCATGATGCGCTCGTGGCGCACGATGCCTTCCTGCTTCGCGCCGATGCGCAGGATCGCCGCTCTCGAGCGCTCGTTCAATTCATCGGTGGTGAACTGCACGCGCGCGCACCGCATGGTGTCGAACGCGTGAGTCAGCAGCAGGTATTTCGCTTCGGTGTTGATGCCGGTCCGCTGCGCCGAGGCGCTCAGCCAGGTGTGGCCGATCTCCAGCTTTCTGTTGATCCGGTCGATCTTCCAGAAACGCGTGCTGCCGACCACTTGCCCGGTGTCGCGCCTCACGACGACGAACGGCATCACGGTGCCGCTGCGTTCTCCTTCGAGCGCGGCGGACACCTATTGCGCGACGGTTCCGGGGCCGGGAACGACGGTGAAGGTGAGATCCCAGAGCTTGCCGTCAGACGCGGCGGCCAGCAGCGCCGGCGCGTGATCCGCGCGCAGCGGATGAAGTTCGGCGATCCGGCCGGCCAGCACGGGTGTGGGCGGGCGAAGAGGGGCGTCGTCCATGAAAGGGTTGATCCGCGGTCCGAAACGATCATCATAGAGCGCCCAGGTGCGATTCGGCGGCTCATGTCCGGGGCGGATGCGGCTTCCGGTGCCGGAAGCCGCGAGCCGTCGGCGCGCGTCGTTCTACCCGTCATACGGGATTTCCCTGCCTCCGACCCGGGCCGGTTGTCCAGGGGAGCCGGTCGATAATCTGCGGTTACAAAAGGACATATCTAAAACGGGAGCAGGGTGATATGGTCCGGCAGCGCGCTTGAATCGCCATGCTTGTGGAGATGAAATTCGGCCGTCGTACGTAGAAATCCAGTCGCCCGATCCGTTCAGGCAGAAGCGCGTCGCGCCGCACCGGCGATGCACGGCGCGCGTTTCGCCGCCCGGCTGACTGGCCACGCCACTCCTGCTGCCCGCGTGCCGGCATACGGTACCGAATCGGCAGTCACTCCAGCAAAGCATCACGATGAAAACGTTTGGCTATTGGCTGCTGGTCGGCTTTCTGTGGCTGCTGTCGCGCCTTCCGTACTCGCTGGTCGCCAAAGCCGGCAGCGGACTGGGCGCGCTGCTGTACAAAATACCGAGTCGCCGCCGGCACATCGTCAACGTCAATCTGCGGTTGTGTTTTCCGGACCGGACGGAGCCCGAGCGCGAGACGCTCGCGCGGGCGCATTTCCGGCACGTGATTCGCAGCTACCTGGAGCGGGGGTTTCAGTGGTTCGGCAGCGCGGGTTCGATCAGGCGCCGCGTGCGGATCGACAGCCGAATCGATCTTCTCGATCCGGGCGCGCCTCCGACGATCTTCATGGGGTTTCACTTCGTCGCGATCGAGATGGGATGCATGCTGTATTCCATGGATCTGCCGGTTGCCGCGTTGTATACCCGCATGTCGAATTCCCGTCTGTGCGAGTTCGCCCGGCGTCAGCGCGGGCGATTCGGCGCGCAGATGATCGAGCGCGGCGCGAGCGCCAAGCGCGTGGTCAAGCTGCTGCGCTCCGGCGTGCCCGTGATGCTGGCGGCGGACATGGATCATGGCGCGGACGGGTCCGTGTTCGTGCCGCTGTTCGGCGTGCCGGCCTGCACGCTGACGTCCGTGTCGCGCCTCGCGAAACTGGGCGGCGCGCGGGTGGTGCCCTTCGTGACCGAAGTGCTGCCGGATTTCCAGGGATACAAGCTCACCATCTTCGAGCCGCTCGAGAACTATCCGTCGGACTGCGAGACGCGGGATGCCCGCGCGATGAATGCGTTCCTCGAGCAGCAGATCCTGCGCCTGCCGGACCAATATTATTGGGTACACCGAAGATTCAAGAGCCGCCCGGCGGACACGCCCGGCGTTTATTGATCCGCGCGACATGCAGCCGGATTGAAACCGGACGTTCGCGGCGATCCGGCACGCGCGCCGTCCGCTCCGCGCGCGGTGCCGCGCGATGCTGCCAAGCCTCGCCACCTACAAGAATGCGTAGGTATTCACTCGCGAGGCCGCTTGCTACTCTGGATGAGCTTCATCACGGTGACGCGCCTTTATCGATCACCGATATGTTTGAACTCATCCCTTAATGCAAGTCAGGAGTTTGAAAATGCAAACTGCCGCTATTTCTTGGGGAACCACCCCGTCGATCCGCGTCTATACGGTCAACGGCAACAAGATCACCGAACGTTGCTATGACGGCAAGGACTGGTACACGGGTGCCTTCAATCAATCCGGCGACAACGTTTCGGCAACCTGCTGGCTGAACGGCAGCGCGATCCACATCCGCGTCTATGCATCGAGCGGCAACGTGACGACCGAATGGTGCTGGGACGGTGAAGGCTGGCACAAAGGCGCTTACACCGGCTGATTTCCTTCGGGAATATGCGGAATGAATCCGGTTCCGCATTCGACGGCGTAGAGCGAGTGCCACGTTTGCTTTACGCCGTATCGCCTTGATTTCGATGCTCGCGGTTGCCGTATCGGCGATCTCCCCGAATGCGGCGTCGGGCAACGCGGTGCCGATGGAGCGCTCGACGCGCATGCGGGATGCCGCGTGACGGCGAGGCCCGGATTCCGGTGTCGATCGAAGCACCGCTCGACGGTTCGATGCGGCTGCGCGTGCGACGGCTTTCCCGCGAGAAGAAGGAAGCCGTCAGGAAACCGAAGGTTTCGCGCGCGGGCGTCGTCCTCCGGCTTTCTTGCCGGCACGCACGAGGCTGTCCACCACCCGCTGTCCGGCGGGCCCCGGCGGATGTCCCGACCGGTAGATCAGAAACAGAGGCATGCTCCGGCTGCGCGGCTCGCGCTCGGCCAGGTTCAGTTCGATCAGTCGGCCTATCCCCAGGTCTTCCTCCACGACGCTGTGCGGCATGAAGCCCCAGCCGAGCCCCGCGCGCAGCATGGCGTGCTTCGAGCCGAGGTCGGCCGTGAGGATGCGTTGCCTGGCGAAGACCGAGAACGTGCGCCCGGTGGTTCTTCCTCTATGGTCGGTGAGGACGATTTGCACGTGCTCCTGCAGCGTGGCGCGGGCAATCTTGCGTTTGCGCGCGAGCGGATGATCCGGCGCCGCGACCGGCGTGAGCGCGATCTCGATGCCGTCATGGCGGAGATCGCTTCTCGCGTGCCTCGGCGCGCTCGCCCGGGTGTCGGAACCGCGTGCCGATGCCCGCGCATTCATCACCGCTGGAAAACAGCGTATGAAAAAAGCAAAACCGCTACTCGGGAAATGCGTCACGCTGGCATTGGCCGGCGCGCTGGGCGCAGCCCCCGCCTTGAGCGTGAAGGCGGCCGAAACCGCCGCGCTTCCGCTCTCCGGCGATCCCGCCGTGAGTGCCGTCCAGCAGCAGGTGTACGGCGTGGTTCACCGGCACGAGACCTGGCTCAATGCGGGAGACGCGAGCGGGATCGTCGATCTGTTCGCGAGCGAGAACAGCGTGGCCGAGTGGGACGACAAGACGGCCTACGCGATGCGCGAACAGAAAATCGCCGGCTACAAGCGCCTGTTCAAGATCGCGACCTTCAAGACGGCGTTCGCGTACGACGCGATCAACGTGTACGGCGATACCGCCGTGGTGCGCACCCATCATCACAAGGGCGCCACGGTTGTCGAGAACGGCAGGCAGGTGCCGGACTACAACCGTGAGGTCTTTGTGCTGCACCGGATCGACGGCGCCTGGAAGATCGTGCTGTACACCTTCAATACCGACCCGGTGCAGGGCGAAGGCTGAGCGCCCGGGGCGCGGCCGCCGTTCGCGTGAGCCCGCCGCGGCCTGCCTCGGCGGCCCTGCCTCGCCGAAGAAACGCTTGTTTTGCCGGCCTTCCCGGCCCTCGATCCGGCGACTCGCCCATCCTGTTACATGTCTTACAAAGGCCGCTTTCAGGAATGACAAAAACCTTTCGTCGATTCGCTATACTCGCCTGCGTCTCAAAAACAACAGACCTGTTCCATGGCGAAGAAAATCATTCGGATCATTGCAATCGCGGCGCTCGGCGCTGCTGTGTCGTTGCCGGCGGTGGCCGGCGACATGAATAACGCACTCGGCGGCGCGCTGGGCGGCGTGGCCGGCGCGGCGCTGGGCGGCGCGGTAGGCGGCAGCACGGGCGCCGTGATCGGCGGCGCGGTGGGCGGCGGCGCGGGCGGCGCGGTCACGGCGAATCGCCGCGAGCGCACGGGCGCCATCATCGGCGGCGCGCTCGGCGGCGGTGCCGGCACGGCCGCCGGCAATGCGATGGGCGGCCGGACCGGCGGCCTCGTCGGCGCGGCCGTGGGCGGCGGGGCGGGTGCGGCGCTCGGCGGCAACGTGTCGCGCTCGAACTCGTATGCGGACGATCGCTCGCACGACTACCGGAAGGGCAAGCGGCATCACAAGCATCATCGCGGTTATTGATCGAACCCGGCCCGGCTCAGGTCTGCGCGAGCACGCGCGGGATGGCGTCGACGAGCGCGTCGATGGCGACCCGCACCTTGGGCGGCATGTGCCGCGATTTCGGACGCAGCGCGTGGACCTCGGAACCCAGCACGCTCTCGCTGTCCATCACGAGCGTCAGCCGGCCGTTGCGGAGATACGGTTCCATCAGCCAGCACGGCAGCCAGGCGAGCCCTCCGCCCGCGGCGGCCGCGTCGGCGATCGCCACGAGGTCGTCGTAGCGTAGCCGCGCGGCCGGGCTGTATTCATGCACGTCGCCGTCCGCGCCGCGGATGCGCCATGGCGAGATGTGTCCGCCGCGTCCGTAGAGGATGCCGTCGTGCGCGCCGATATCGGCGAGGCTCGCCGGCCTGCCGCGCCGCGCGAGATAGGCGGGCGACGCGCAGATGCCCATGCGCTGCACGCCGAGATAGCGGCCGACGAGCGTCGCGTGATCCGGCAGCGGACCGATCCGGATCGCGATGTCGAAACCGTCGTCCACCAGATCCGCGATGCGATCGCTGAACGACATTTCGATATCGAGCAGCGGATGGCGCTCGATCAGTTGCTGCATGACCGGCGCGACGCACTGCCGGCCGAACAGCACCGGCGCCGTGACGCGCAGCCGGCCGGCCGGTTCGCGGCGGCCGGCGTCGAGCGCCGCTTCCGCCGCGCCCAGATCGGCGAGCACGCGGCGGCACTGCTCGTAATACGCCTGCCCCTCGTCGGTCAGGCTCAGGCTGCGCGTGGTTCGTTGCAGCAGCCGCACGCCGAGGCGCTGTTCGAGCCGGGCGACGATCTTCGCGACGGCCGAGCGCGTGATGCCGAGACGCGTGCCCGCCGCCGCGAAGCTGCCGGCGTCGACGACATCCACGAATTCGGCCACGCCCCTCAATCGTTCATCCATGACGGCGCTCCGTTGCCGTTGCCCATCGATCGTGTCTTGTCGGGCGACAGTAAGTCATCCAATTCTCATCAATGTAATCTTGGGGGCAACACTAACATAACGGTTTCTATCCGGGCAGGAGCTGAAATGAAGGCATGGAAACTGAAGCCGGGCGCCGGTGTTGCCGGGCTGACGCGCAGCGACGCGGCGACCCGCGCGCCGGGACCGACCGAGGTCGTCGTCAGGGTGCGTGCGGCGGGGCTCAATTACCGGGATCTGATGTTCGCGCGCGGCGACTATCTCGGCATCGGCACCGAGCCGCTGATTCCGGTGGGCGACGGCGCGGGCGAGGTCGTTGAGGTCGGCCGCGACGTGACGCGCTTCAAGCCGGGCGATCGGGTGATCAATACGTACTTCACGCACTGGATCGACGGCGGACCCGCGCCGTGGAAGGTCGACGAATCGCCGGGCGCGCAGGTGGACGGCGTGCTGGCGGAACGGTTCGTGGTCGCGGAAAGCGCGCTGGTGTCGATCCCCGCGCATCTCGGCTACGAGGAGGCGGCGACCCTGTCGTGCGCCGGTATCACCGCGTGGAACGCGCTGTTCGCCGACGGCGGCGCGAAGCCTGGGGCGACGGTGGTGCTGCTCGGCACCGGCGGCGTGTCGATCTCCGCCTTGCAGCTGGCGCACGCGGCGGGGCTGCGCACGATCATTACGTCGTCGAGCGACGACAAGCTGGAGCGTGCGCGCCAGTTGGGCGCCGACGAGACGATCAACTACCGGGCCACGCCCGAATGGCAGAACGAGGTGCTGCGGCTGACGGGCGGCGAGGGGGCGGACATCGTCCTGGAGGTCGGCGGCCGCGATACGCTGCCGCGATCGGTGGCGGCGACGAAGATGGGCGGCCTCGTGTCGATCATCGGCGGGGTGAGCAGTTTCGCCGGACCGGAGCTTGGGCTGCTGTCCGTGATAGGCGGGGTGAGGCGGCTGCATGGTGTCATGGTGGGCAGCCGCACGATGCTCGACGACGTGGCGCGGCTGGTCGCCGCGCACCGGATCCGGCCGGCGGTCGATCGCGTTTTCGGTTTCGACGAGGCGCCCGCCGCGTATGCGTATCTCGAGTCGGGGCAGCACTTCGGCAAGGTGGTGATGCGCATCGACGCGTGAATCCGGCGTCGCCCCGCGCATGCCGCGGGGC